>NZ_JBIAUK010000039.1:0-72489 GCF_042892775.1 Streptomyces sp. NPDC001717
GGGGGGGGGGGGGGGGCCCCGCCCCCGCGGGGGGGCGGGCCGACCGCGGTGGGGCGCCGCCCCGCGGGGGGTGGGGGGGGCCCCCGGGGGGGGCGGGGGGGGCGGGGGGCCGCGGGGGGGGGCGGGCGCCCCCCGGCGGGTCAACGGTGCGGCGTCACTTCGCCAGGAAGGCGAGGAGGGCGCTGTTGACCTCCTCTGCGTGGGTCCACAGCAGACCGTGCGGGGCGCCCTCGATCTCGACGTAGTCGGCCGACGGGAGCGCCTTGTGGAAGGGGCGCGCGGTGCCCTCGGCCGGCAGGATGCGGTCGGCGGTGCCGTGCAGGATCAGGGCCGGCACGTCGACGGCGGGGATGTCGGCGCGGAAGTCGGTGTACCAGGTCGCCGGCGCGGCGGACGCGGCGAAGGAGCCGCCGCGGGCGGCGGTGTTCCAGCTGTTGCGGACGGCCTCCTCGCTGATGCGGGTGCCCAGGTTCTCGTCGAGGTTGTAGAAATCGTTGAAGAAGGCCGTGTAGTAGGCGTAGCGGTCGGCCTTGACCGCGGAGACGACGCCGTCGAAGAACTCCTTCGGGGCGACGCCGTCCGGGTTGTCGTCGCTCTTGAGCAGGCAGGGCTCCAGGGAGGCCAGGAAGGCGACCTTGGCGACGCGCGCGGAGCCGTACGTGGACACGTAGCGGGCGACCTCGCCGGTGCCCATGGAGAAGCCGACGAGGACGGCGTCGTTCAGGTCGAGGGCCTCCATCACCGTGTTCAGGTCGGCGGCGAAGGTGTCGTAGTCGTAGCCCGTGGTCGGCTGCGAGGACTTCCCGAAACCGCGGCGGTCGTACGTGATCACGCGGTAGCCGGCGTCGAGCAGCGCGGCGCTCTGGCGCTCCCAGGAGTGGCCGTCGAGCGGGAAGCCGTGGATGAGGACGACGGGCTGCCCGGCTCCCTGGTCCTCGAAGTACAGCTCGACGGGGTTGGTGTTCTCCTGGCCCACGGTGATGTACGGCATGGGGATGCGTCCTCGATTCGGGATGGTTGGTCCGCGCGTCGGAGCGGCGCGGCATGCCCGTCACGCTAGGAGCGGTCCCGCACCCGCTGTTGCCGTCCCGCGCACCACGCCTTGCACGGGGGCGCAGAGCTCGCTCAGTCGCCGGTGGCCGTTGCGGCGTCGTCCTCGGCGAGGACGAACCGGGCCAGGTGGACCCTCGATCGCACCGAGAGCTTGCGGAAGATCGACGACAGATGGGTGTTGACCGTGTGCGGGGAGACGACGAGGGCCTGCGCGGCCGACCGGTTGGTGTGGCCCGCGGCGATCAGCCGGGCCACCTTGCGTTCGGAGGCGGTGAGCGCGTCCCAGCCCTGGTCGGGGCGGGGCCCGAGTCCTCCCGTGCGTCGCCCCGGGCGGCTGGTGGCCCGTTCCAGATCGGCTCGGACCCGGTCGGCCTCGGCGTCGGCCCCCGCCTGGGAGTAGATGTCGTGCGCCCTGGTCAGGGCAGGTGTCGCGGCGCAGTCGCCCGCGGTGAGGAGGGCGCGCCCGAGGTCGGCGGACGCGGCGGCGAGTGGCAGCGGCCGGGGGCCGGTGGCGAGGATGCGGACCGATCGCTCCAGGAGTTCGCGGTCGCCGGTCACCAGGCCGGCCGCATGGGCGGCCGTCCCCCGGGCGGTCGGCACGGTGGGGTTGCGGGTGGCGTGTGCGGCAGCCTGGGCCGCGAGGTCCTCGGCCAGGTTCCGGTCCCCGCCGCGCAGGGCGATCCGGACGGCCTGGACGACATGGGGGCGCAGGAGTCGCCACCGGAGGAACGGGTGGTCCCGCTGGACGGACCGGACCAGTTCCGCCGCTTCCGCGTGGTCGCCGTCGGCGTCCGCGACGACTGCCTCGAAGTACCGGTGGGTGGCGTGGTTGCCGGTGTTCGGCCGGTCGGCCACGGCCGCCCTCACGATGTCCAGGTGTTCCCGCGCGGCTTCGCGGTCGCCGCGCAGCAGCGCGAGCAGACCGCGGTTGACGCGGATGTTGACCAGGTTGCCGGGCACGTGGAGGTCCGCTTCGAGCCGCTCGGCGGTGACGAAGTCGGCATCCGCGTCGTCGAGCCGGCCGAGCCCCGTGTTCAGGGTTCCCTGGGCCCAGATCAGCATCGCGGGGCGCAGGGGAGGGTCGCCCGCCGTTCGGAGCAGTCGCCGTACGGTGTCGAAGTCGTCCATGTGGATCCGGGCGACGGCCTCCTCCGGCCGAAAGGCCGTGTCGAACACGCTGAGCACCGTGTGGTGTTCGACGGCGGCGGCGCAGTCGCCCGCGTTGAGGGCGATCTCGCCGAGGCCCCACAGCGCGAGGACGCGGGCCTCCCGGTCGCCGGCCCGCTCCGCCTCGACGAGGGCCCTTTCGCCGGTATCGCGAGCGGCCGCGAGGTCGCTCCCGCGGGAGCGGGCCAGGGCCAGGCGGGCGGTCAGCCGGGCGCGGATCGCCGGGTCGGTGACGGCTGCCAGCGCCGCCGTCGAGCGGCGGATCAGCTCGGGGACGTCGTCGAGGTGCCACAGCGTGTCACCGAGTACGGATTGCAGACGGGCGAAGACGTCCAGGGGTGGCTGCCGGGCGAGCAGCGCGTCGCCGGCGTCCCGTGCCTGCGTGTAGCGACCCGCGCGGGTCAGCGCGACGATGGCCCGCTCTCCCACGTCGTACGCCATGGGGGCACGGGGCGGTACGAGTTCCAGGGCGCGCACGGCCAGGTCGGCGGCGAGATCGGGCATCACCGCGATCACGTCCGCGGCGGCCGTGCTTAGTAGTTCGACCGCCTCCATGTCGCCGGGTTCGGCGCTCTTCAGCAGGTGCGGGACCGCGTCGACGGAGCTCCGGCCCGCCGCGACGAGCCGGCTCGCGGCCTCCCGGTGCAGCGCCCGGCGTACGGAGGGGGCGAGGTCGGCGTACACCGCCTGGCGGAGCAGGTCGTGGCGGAACAGGAGGCGTTCGCCGTCGTCGTGGAGGAGGGCGGCGTCGATCGCCTCGTCCACTTCGGCGCCGAGTCCGGAGGCGGGCCGGCCGCACAGGGCGGCGGCGTCGGCGAGGGAGAACGCGCGGCCGAGGACCGAGCCGATCCGCAGGAAGCGGAGGGTGTCCGGCCTCAGGTCGGCCAGCCGGTCGCGTACGCCGAGGACCAGCCGCTCCGGTGGCCGCGTCCCGTCCGCGCCCGACGCCGCGATGCCCGCGAGCATCTCGGTCGCGAGGAAGGGGTTGCCGCCGGCCCCGTCGAGGAGTTCCGCGACCTGCTCCGGCACGTGCCCTCCGAGGGCGTCGCGTGCCAGCTCGGTCAGGGCCGTGTCGGGCAGCGGCCGCAGGGGGAGGGTCGTCGTACGCGGCCCCTGCCCGTACAGTTCCGGGTCCTCCCTGCCCGTGAGCAGCCAGAGGACCGGGGAGCTGAGCAGCCGTGCGGGCATGACGCTCAGGGCGAACCGGCTCAACGGGTCGGCCCATTGGACGTCGTCGACCGCGATCAGTACGGGCGTGCCCGCCGAGCGCTCCTCGATCAGCTGGGCCAGCCGTTCGACGAGCCAGATGCGCTGGTCGTGGTGGCCGGCGAGGTCCGCGAAGTCCGTGCCGGCCAGCAGCGGCGGGTCACCGTGCAGGAGGCCCGACGCCAGTGATGCGAGCGGTGCCAGCTCGTGCAGTTCCTCGGCGCGTCCATGGCTGACGACGAACCCGTGGGCCCGCGCGATCGAGATGGTCTCCTGCAGCAGTACGGTCTTGCCGATGCCGGGCTCGCCCAGGAGCAGTACGATCGCTCCTCCCTCGCCGTCGCGCACCGCCTCGACCAGGGCGCGCAGCCGCTCCAGCTCGGCTTCGCGGCCCCGCAGCCCGGGCCGGCTCGACCCGGTCGCCGCGCCTCGTTCCTCGGGTCGGTCGGGGTTCATCCCTTGACCGATCCGGCGAGCAGGCCCCGGGCGAAGTGCCGCCGGAGGGAGAGGAAGACGAGCAGCGGGACGAGCGCGGCCACGAAGGCTCCCGCGGTGAGCCGCTGCCACTCGTTGCCGTACGTCCCGGCCAGGCTCGCCAGTCTGACCGTCATCGGCGCGGTCTCGGCCGTCCCGCCCGCCAGGGTCAGGGCCACGAGGAGGTCGTTCCACACCCAGATGAACTGGATGACGGCGAAGGAGACCAGGGCCGGGCGGGACAGGGGCAGCACGATCCGGAGCAGCACCGTCCCGTGCGAAGCGCCGTCGACGCGGGCGGCCTCGATCAGGTCCCGGGGCAGCCCGGCCAGGAAGTTGTGCAGGAGGAACACCGCGAACGGCAGTGCGAAGACGGTGTGGGCGAACCAGAGCTCGCCGAACCGGGCGGGACCGGTGGGGTTCCACGCCGGCAGGAAGAGCAGGCCCTGGGAGAACAGCTTCAGGAGGGGCACGAGCGCCATCTGGAGCGGCACGATCTGGAGCGCGAAGATGCCGACGACGAGCGCGTCGCGGCCCCTGAAGTCGATCCATGCCAGGGCGTACGCGGCGAAGAACGCCAGGACGAGCGGGAACAGCACCGAGGGAAGGGTGATGACGACGGAGTTGACGAAGTGGTCGGCGAGCCGCCCCGGCCCGTTCCCACCGCCGGACAGCACCTCGCCGTAGTTGTCGAGCGTGAGGTGCGGCGTACCGAACACGGTCCACCAGCCCGTCGTCTTGATCTCCTCCTCGGGGCGGAACGAGGAGAGCAGCAGACCGAGGGTCGGTGTCGTCCAGAGGACCGCGATCACCACGGCGATCGACGTGAGGGCGCGGGAGGCCAGACGCTCCCGGACGCCGTTCACCCCGCCCTCCGCCGCGCCCGCACCTGGTGGGCGACGAAGGGGGTGACGAGGAGGAAGAGGAGTACGGCGAGCGCCGCGCCGCGGCCCGTCTCGCCGTAGCGGAAGGCCTGGTCGTACATCTCGTGGGCGATGACGCCGGTGTCGAACTGTCCGCCGGTCGTGGTCTTGACGATGTCGAAGGCCTTGACGGTGCCGATCGCCTGGGCGAGGACCACGACGAGCAGCGTGGGCCTGATCGAGGGCAGGGTGATCCGCCGGAAGATCTGTCCGGGGGACGCGCCGTCGAGTCGGGCCGCCTCGGCCAACTCACCGGGAACGGCTCTGAGCGCGCCGGCCAGCAGGAAGGCCGCGAAGCCCGCCTGTGTCCACACCATCACCGCGATGAGGAACAGGATGTTCCAGGGAGATTCCACGAGCCACTGCCGCGGTTCGCCGCCGAACGCGACCACGAGTCGGTTCAGCAGCCCGATCTGCCCGGCTTCCGCGGGACGGTAGGCGTAGACGAACTTCCAGACGACGCCCGCGCCGACGAAGGAGATCGTCATGGGCATCAGGAGGAGGGACAGCGCGAACGCTCTGAACCGCGACCGTACGACGGCCGTCGCGTAGAGCAGACCGACCGAGGTCGCCAGGAGTGGCACGAGCACCACCCACGTCAGGGTGTTGCGCAGCGCCACCAGCGCCCGGGGGTCGGTGAACATCCACACGTAGTTGTCGAACCCGGCCCACGCCTCTCCCCCGCCGTCGGTGAACGACAGGACCAGGGTGCGCAGACCGGGCAGGAGAAGACCGACCGTGAGCAGCAGCAGCGCGGGGGCCAGCAGGATCAGGGCCGCGGCCCTCCTCCGTACCGGCCCCCGGTGCAGCGCGAGCAGGACCAGGGCGACCACCGCGGCGAAGGCGGCGACGCCCTGGAGCAGGTACAGCAGCTTGGGCTGCTGGGCGACGGCGTCGAACGACATCAGCGGCTCGGCCAGGACCGTTCGACCGAGTCGGCGAACTGTCGGGTGCTCGCGCCGCCGATCCAGTCGACGGCTCCCTTCCAGAACGTCCCGGCGCCGACCGACGCCGGCATCAGGTCGGAACCGTCGAACCGGAACTGCGTCCCGGGGTCCTGGAGCAGTTGGATCGAGAGCCTGTCGACCGGGGTCGCGGCGTTCGCCGGATCCACGCCCCTGTTCGCCGAGACGAACGGGCCCTTCCTCATGCGCGCGTTCGCGAAGTCCGCGGTGGCGAGATACTCCTGGAACGCCCGCACTTCGGGACGGTCGGCGAACGCCGCGGCGAACACTCCACCGCCCAGTACGGGGCTGCCGGCCGGTTCCGCCCCCGGCAGGAGGAAGACCCAGACGTCCTTGTCCGGTCCGACCTCGGTGCCCTTCGGCCACATGTCGGCGTAGAACGAGGCCTGACGGTGCATCGCGCAGTCGCCGGAGAGAATCGGTCTGCCGGCCTCCTGGAAGGAGATCGACGCCATCGACCTGGCCGGACCGAAACCGCCGTTGGCGTAGCGGTCGTTCTTGAGGACGGACCCCACGGTGTCCATGGCCTCGATCACACGCGGGTCGTTGAACGGGATCTCGTGGGCGACCCACCGGTCGTAGACGTCCGTGCCCTGCCGGCGCAGCAGGACGTCCTCGATCCAGTCCGTCACGGGCCAGCCGGTCGCCTCGGCGGATTCGAGGCCCGCACACCAGGGCTTGACGCCCGAGGCCGCGACCTTCTCCGTCAGGGCCATCAGCTCGGACCACGTGCGGGGAACGCCCAGTCCCCTGTCGTCGAAGAACTTCGGGGAGTACCAGACGAACGACTTGACGTTCGCGACCAGCGGCGTTCCGTAGAGGGTGTCGTTGACGGTCGCGTAGCCGTTCCAGTCGGCCGACCAGCCCTGCTTCGCGAGGGCCACGACCCCGGCGCTCGCGGGCTTGAGCTTCCCGGCACGCGCGAAGCGTTCCAGGAGCCCGGGTTGGGGGAAGAACGCCACGTCGGGCGCGCTCCCGCCGTCGACCCGGAGCTGGATCCGGGCCTCGAACTCCCCGTCCCCCTCGTACTGGACGTCGATTCCCGTGCAGCTCTCGAAGTCCGCCCAGGTCTCTTCGAACAGGTCGGCCTCCCGGTCCCGGTTCTCCGCGTAGACGGTGACCTTGGTGCCGGGGTGCTTGCCGTAGGGGGCGTACCGTCCGCAGTCCGCAGGGGTGTGCGACCGCGATCCGCCGTCCTGCGGGGTGCCGCAGGCGGTGGCGGTGACGGCGAGGGTGATGACCGCGAGAGCGAGCCTCGCGCCGAACCTCATGGGTGTATCTCCTCCGATCGCCCGCCGAAGGGTTCTCGGGGGGCGACCAGAAGCTACCAGCGCTCGAACACGATCGACTAATCGTTCGATCTTGAACGATCAGTCGATCCCAACGGTCGTCAGGCCGGCGGATCGTGGTGGGTCAGAGGCCGGGTCGATCGGTCGTGGTGTGGTGGGACGGGTGGGTCCGTCAGAGCGTGCGGCGCACGCCCGCCTGGCGCTCCAGGTTGCGGAGCTGGACGGCGAGGTCGCCTTCCACCGCGAGGTGGGCGGGGCCGCTGCGGCCGATGGGGAGGACCTGCTCGCTGCGCATGTCCTCCAGCATCAGGGCGAACGCCGTGTACATCGCGACGAGCGCCACCACGAGGCCGAGCGCGCCGGACGTGCGGGTCAGCCATTCGGCGCCGGTGAGGCCGGAGAGGCCGGTGGTCGCCCAGCGGGGAAGGGAGACGGCGAGGACGAGCCACAGCGCGCGCTTGGGCCTGGTCACGGCGGTCATCAGGGCCCCGAAGCAGAGGAGCGCCAGGTTGAACACGCCGAGGACCCGAAGGCCGTCGGCCGCGCCGCTGAGCATGATGAGCGAGTAGGGCAGCCAGCTGCCGGCGAACACCGCCATCAGTGTCGCCGCGATCACGTCACGGGCGCCGAAGGCCAGGATGCTCACCAGGAGTTGGAGGACGAAGGCCGGCAGCACGGTGAAGGCGACGGCGGCGCGGGCCGCCTCGTCGAAGATCCCGAGTTGGAGGCAGCCCGTCATCACGGAGGCGATGGCTATCGTGAAGAAGCCGAGCGGCATGGGTGAGGCGATCGGGCGCAGGTTGATCCGTGTCATCGACCGGAGGTCCGGTTCGAAGCGTCGTCCCGGCGGGGCGGCCGGGTCTTCGTCGCCGCCGTCGGCGACGGGGGAGGCTGTACTCATCGTGCGGTCTCTTTCAGTGTTCGAAGCAGGGGTCGACGAAGGACGGCGTCGTGTCGGGGACGGATCCGCGGGCGACGCGCCACCGGCGGTGCTGCTCGGACTCGGCGACGGCCTCGGCCACGAGCGACGCCTGACGGGCGCCCCCCTGGCCCTCCCGGCTCCTTTGGTAGCCGCCGAAACGGGCCACCGGGCTCCACTGCGGGCTCACCGGCGGGACGGCCTCGTCGAGTCCCTCGTACTCGGCGGTCGCGTAGACGATGCGGCCGCCGACGACGGTGAGGACGGATTCGATGTCGGGAATGACGGCCTCGGGCACGGTGAGGTAGTCGTCGGACAGGATCGCGAGGTCGCCGTGGCAGCCCTCGCGCAGGAGTCCCTTGACGTCCTGCTCGCCGGTGAGGCGCGCTCCCCCGCGCGTGTAGAGGCCGAGGGCGGTCTCGCGGTCGATCAGGTTGCCGGCCGGGTAGAGGGTCGTGCCGCCGACGGTGCGGCCGGTCACCAGCCAGTGCAGGGCCACCCACGGGTTGTACGAGGAGACGCGGGTGGCGTCGGTTCCGGCGGCGACGGTCAGGCCCCGGTCGAGCATGGCCCGGACCGGCGGGGTGTGGGCGGTCGCCTCCGCGCCGTAGCGGCCCAGGAACGCGCTGCCCTGGAAGGACATGCGGTTCTGGACGGACACGGCGCCGCGGAGGGCCGCGATCCGGTCGAGGCTGCCGGCCGAGACCGTCTCCGCGTGGTCGAAGAGCCAGCGGTTGCCGCCGGGGAACAGTCCCTCGGCCGCGAGCTTCTCGAAGACGGCCAGGTCACGGCGGATCGTCTCGTCGTAGGTGGCGTGGAGCCGGAAGCCCCAGCCGTTCTCCAGCAGGAGCCGGACCGCCTTCTCGAACTCGGCCTCGTAGCCCGCGGCAAGTTCGGGCCGGGGCTCGGAGAAGTTCTCGAAGTCGGCGGCGGCCCAGGTCAGGTTCTCGCCCGCGCCGTTCAGCCGGAGCCACTCGTCCCCGTCACCGGGCTTCACCGTCTCGGTCCAGCGCTTGAGGTCGGCCAGTTCCTGACCGGCCGTCTGTGGGAAGAGGTGGTAGGCGATCCGCAGGGTCAGCTCACCCGACCTGGCGAGATCGACGACCGTGGCGTAGTTGTCGGGGAAGTTCTGGAACCCGCCGGCGGCGTCGACCGCCGAGGTGAGGCCGAAGCGGTTCAATTCGCGCAGGAAGTGCCGCGTCGACGTGCGCTTGTCGGCCTCGTCGAGCGCCGGCGCCTTGGCCAGCGTCGAGTAGAGGATGAGGGCGCTCGGCGCCGCGAGGAGCACGCCGTTGGGTTCGCCGTCGCGGCCCCGGACGATCTGTCCGCCGCGCGGGTCGGGGGTCTCCCGGGTGAAGCCGGCGGCCTTGACGGCGGCGCGGTTCATCAGGGCCGACTGGTACAGGTGCAGGACGAACACCGGGGTGTCGGGGGCCGCGGCGTTCAGCTCGGCGACGGTCGGCATCCGGCGCTCGGCGAACTGTTCGGCGGTCCAGCCGCCGACGACGCGGATCCACTGGCCCTTGGGGGTGCGGCCCGCCTGCTCGCGCAGCATGTCGAGGGCGTGGCGGAGGCTGCGCACCCCGTCCCAGCGGAGCTCCAGGACGTAGTTCAGGCCGCCCCGGATGACGTGCAGGTGCGAGTCGTTGAGACCGGGGATCACCCGGCGGCCGAGAGCGTCGACGACCTTGGTGCCCGGCCCGACGAGGTGGGCGAGGTCGTGGTCGTCGCCGAGGGCCGCGACCCGGCCGTCGCGGATCGCGACGGCGCGGGCCTCGGGCCGGTCGGGGTCACCGGTGAAGACCTCGGCGTTGCGGACGAGGAGGTCGGCGTGCTCGTGCTCCCGACGCGGGGCGGGGACCAGGCCCGCCACCGGCATGCTCGTCGACGGCCCGGTCATGCGAGGGCCTTGCGGAGGGTGTCGGTGGCGAGACCGATGGCGAGTTCCGCGGCCCGCGTCTCGCGCAGCGCGTTCAGCATGACGAAGTCGTGGATGACGCCGTGGACGCGCAGGGCGGTGACGGGGACACCGGCGGCGCGGAGCTTGGCCGCGTACGCCTCGCCCTCGTCGCGCAGGACGTCGGCCTCGGCGGTGATGACCAGGGCCGGCGGCAGCCCGGCGAGTTGCTCGGTGGAGGCGCGCAGCGGGGAGGCGGTGATCCGGGCGCGCTCGGCCTCATCGGTCGTGTACTGGTCCCAGAACCACTGCATGGCGTCACGACGCAGGAAGTAGCCCTCACCGAACTCGTGGTACGAGTCGGTGTCGAAGCTCGCGTCCGTGACCGGGTAGAAGAGGACCTGCTGGACGAGGGCCACGTCGCCGCGCCGCTTGGCCATGAGGGTGAGGGCGGCGCTCATGTTGCCGCCGACCGAGTCGCCCGCGACGGCGATCCGCGTGCCGTCGAGGTCCTTGTGGTGGCCCTCGCGGGCGACCCACTGGGCGACGCTGTAGTTCTGCTCGATGGCGACGGGGTAGCGGGCCTCGGGCGAGAGGTCGTACTCGGGGAACACGACGGCCGCTCCGGTGCCGACGGCGAGTTCGCGGACCAGCCGGTCATGGGTGTGGGCGTTGCCGAAGACCCAGCCGGCGCCGTGGATGTAGAGGACGACGGGCAGCCGACCGGTGGCGCCGCGGGGGCGGACGATCCGGGCCCGGACGTCACCGGTGGGGCCGCCGTGGACGGTGATCCACTCCTCGTCGACCTCGGGCAGCGGAACACCCTCGCCGCTCTGGACGCCGTCCACGGCCTTGCGGCCGTCCGCGACGGGGATCTGGTGGAGGAACGGCGGCTGCGCGGTGGCTTCCGCGAAGGCCTGCGCGGCGGGTTCGAGGATCGGACGGTTCTTCATGAGGGGTTCTCCTTCGGGGATGTACGGGAGGAGGCGGGTCGGGGGCTCAGCGGGTCGCCCGTGCGGCATCGAGGATCACCTGGGCGACCACGGCCGGGCGGGAGACCGCCACGGCGTGCGACGCGTCCACTTCGGTGATGCGCGAGCCGGCGCGCCGGGCCATCCACCGTTCCGCGGCCGGCGGGATGTTCCTGTCGGCGGTGGCGATCAGCGCCCAGGACGGGATCGTCTTCCAGGCCGCTTCCCCGGCTTTCTCCTCCAGCGCGGCGGTGGCGACCGGGCGCTGGGTCACGGCCATGACGGCCGCGTCGGCGGCGGGCACGTCGGCCGCGAACTGGCGGTGGAACTTGGCCCGTTCGATGACGAGTTCGGTGCCGGTGCCACCGCCGGGCAGCGGGTACGACCGCGGGTTCACGGTGTCGCCGAGGGTGGAGCCGGGGAACTTGGCGGCGAGCTCGGCCGCGCTCTCGCCCTTGTCCGGGGTGAACGCGGCGATGTAGACGAGGGCCTTCACCCGGCTGTCGCCCGCGGCGGCGCCACTGATCACGGCGCCGCCGTAGGAGTGGCCGACCAGGACGACCGGTCCGTCGACGGCGGCCAGGACGCTGCGCAGGTAGGCGGTGTCCGCGGCGAGACCGCGCAGCGGGTTGGCGGGGGCCAGTACGGGGTAGCCCGCGCGCTGCAGCCGCCCGATCGTGCCGCTCCAGCCGGAGGCGTCCGCGAACGCCCCGTGGACCAGGACGATCGTGGGCTTCGGGTCGTGCCGGTCGGCGCCGGCGGCGGCCGGGCCGCTCGCGGGTCGTACGGGCGCGGCGGGTGCGGCGCCGAGCAGGGAGGCCACCGTGGCCGGCAGGGCGAGGGCGAGGGCGAGGGTGCGCCTCTTGGGGTGCATGGGATTCCTTGTCGGGTGGTGGGGCGTTCGGGTGTGCTCGGCCGGGCGGGAGGATGGCCCGTCGGGCGGGCGAGGGCGCAGGTCGGGCGGGGCGCCGGTCGGGCGGGACCTCGCCTCAGAGGCCGTACGCCTCCAGGAGGCGCAGCCAGACCTCGCTCACCGTCGGGAAGGCGGGCACGGCGTGCCACAGGTGTTCCAGGGGGACCTCGCCCACGATGGCCACGGTGGCCGTGTGGATGAGCTCGCTCGCCATCGGGCCGGTGAGCGTGCAGCCGACGACGACCCCTCGGGTCTCGTCGACGACGAGCTTGGCGAGGCCGCGGTAGTCGTCCGCGTGGAGCGCGGCACCGGCGACGTCGTCGACCCGGTACTCCACCGTGCGTACCGCGAGACCCGCCGTACGCGCCGCGCGTTCCGTCAGACCGACGCTCGCGACCTCGGGACGGGTGAAGACGGCTTGCGGGACGGCGAATCGGTCGGCTTCCGCGCTCCACGGCTGCCGGCCGCCGGTGACGGCCGGACGCCCGGCGGCTCGCTCGGCGATCGCCGCGGCGCAGGCACGGGCCTGGTACTTGGCCATGTGGGTGAGGGGCGCACGGTGGTTCACATCACCGACGGCGTAGAGCCATTCGCCCTCGACCGCGGTGACCCGACAGGTGTCGTCGACCGGGAGCCGGTCGCCGACGGGCAGTCCCACGGTCTCCAGGCCGAGGTCGGCGGTGCGCGGGCGCCGGCCCACGGCGGCGAGGACCTCGTCGCAGACGAGGGCCGTGCCGTCGTCGGTCTCCACGGTCACGTCACGGGTGGTCGCGTCACGGGCGACCCGGACGGCCGACACCCCGACGCGGATGGTGACGCCCAGATCGCTCAGCCCCCGGGTGACCTCCTCTCCCGCGCACGGCTCCCAGCCGGTCAGCAGGGCCTGGTCGCGGACCAGCAGGGTGACGGAGGAACCGAGCGAACGCCACGCCGTGGCCAGCTCGCAGGCCACCACTCCCCCGCCGATCACGACGAGCCGCCCGGGCACCTCGTCGGCCGTGGTGGCCTCCCGGCTGGTCCACACGCCGATCCGGTCGAGCCCTTCGACCGACGGGAGCACGGGTTCCGTGCCGGTGCAGACCACGACCGCGCGCCTGGCACGCAGGGTACGGACCGAGCCGTCGGCCCCGGTCACCTCCACCCGGCGCTCACCGGCCAGCCGGCCGTGCCCCCGCACGAGCCCGATGCCCGCGCCGTCGAGCCAGTCGGCCTGGCCGGTGTCGTCTCCGCGCCCGGTGAAGCGGTCACGGCGGGCCAGGACCCGCGCCGGGTCCAGTGCCGCCGTGACCGACTGCCGGGCCCCCTCGACCGAGCGTGCCTCCGCCCGGGCGGCGCCGGGTCGCAGCAGGGCCTTGCTCGGCACGCAGGCCCGGTAGGAGCACTCGCCGCCGACCGCCTCGGCCTCGACGACGACGGCGGTCAGCCCCGACCGGACGGCCCGGCCGGCGACGACCTCGCCGGCCGGGCCGCCGCCGACCACGACGACGTCGTACGCATCCATCAGCCGTGCACCAGAGGGGTGTCGACGAGGTGCTCGGCCAGGAACCACACCTGCGCCTCGCCGGTACGGACGACGTCGGAGACGAGCAGGTCGGCGCTGCCCTCGTCGCCCTCCCCGGAGAGACGGGCGGCGGCGTCCCGGGCGTCGATCAGGATCCGCTCGTGCGCGTCGAGCAGCCGCGACAGCATGACCGGCACCGGCTCGACGCCGTCCGGCGGACGGGGGATCGACGTCAGCTCCGCGACGTGGCGCGGGTCCCCGACGGCGACGCCGCCGAGGCTCTGGACCCGCTCGGCCAGCGCGTCCACGATGGCCAGCTGGGCCTCCGCGTGCTTGTCCAGCATCAGGTGGAGGGAGTAGAAGGTCGCCCCGCGCATGAGCCAGTGGTGCTTCTTGTAGAGGGAGTGGAGGATCTGCGTGTCGGCGAGAACCCGGTTCAGCCGCTGGCACGCGTACATGCGGGTGTCGTGGCCGAGGCCGATCGGCAACTGCTTGAGCGTGCCGAACGCCTGGGTCTCGGCGCCCGTCTGGTGCAGCAGCGGCTGGCCGCCGCCGTGCGGGGTCGTGAGGATGTCCATCGGGTGCTCCTGTTCGGGAGAGGGGTGGGAAGGGCCCGGCCGCCCGGTCGGGGGTGGGCGGGCGACCGGACCCGGTCTGTGCGGCCCGCGCTCGGCGGTCGGCGCTCAGCGGGCGGCGCTCAGCGGTCGGCGATCGCCGCGGCGGGGGTCCGGCGCAGGACGAGCCGGGTGAGGAGTCCGCTGCCGAGACCGGCCACGAGCGCGAGGGCGGCCCACCACGGCGGGTACGGCGCGAGGCCGAGGGCCGCGTCGAGGGACCAGGCGCCGGGGCCGGTGGCGGCCAGCGCGGCGGCGGTCCCGATGAGGACGAGCGGGTACTCGTATCCGTCGTTCTGCACCCAGAGCCCGTGGCGCCACTTCACGGTGAGCGCGACGGTCATGACCCCGATGGTGCCGGTCGCGGCGAGCGGGGTCAGGAGGCCGGCGGCGAGCAGCAGTCCCGATCCGATCTGCCCACCGCCCGCCGCCAGGGCCGTGAGGGCACCGCCGCGGAAGCCGTCGGCGCGGAACTCCTCGGTACCGCCCTCGAGTCCCTTGCCGCCCAGGTGCGAACTGACCTTCTGCACACCGTGGCCGGCGACGAGCAGTCCCACCAGCAGACGCAGGATCAGAATGCCGGTGTCCACGGGGGTCAGCCGGCCGCGTGCGCGCCGATGACGCTCTGCGCGTACACGACACCCAGACCGTACGCGCCCGCGTGGGCCTTGACGATCTCCATGACCGCGCCGTACGTCTCCTGGCGCGCCCAGTCGCGCTGCAGCTCCAGGAGGACCTGGACCCAGGTCACCGGGACGGCGCCGGCGGCGATCATCCGCTGGAGCGCGTGCTCGTGGGCGGCCGGGCTGACGCCGCCGGAGGCGTCGGTGACCACGTACACCTCGTAGCCCTGCTCCAGCGCCGAGAGCGCGGGCAGCACCAGGCAGACCTCGGTCCACAGACCGGACAGGACGATCTTCTTGCGCCCGGTCGCCTTGACCGCCGCGACGAGTGCCTCGTCCTCCCAGGCGTTCATGGTGGTGCGGTCGACGATCTCGTTCTTCGGGAACACCTCGGCGAGCTGCGGCAGCAGCGGGCCGGAGAACGACTCGGCGGCGACCGTGGTCAGGACGGCCGGCACGTCGAACGCCCTGGCCGCCTTGGCGAGCCCCACCGTGCTGTTGATGATCGCGGCACGGTCGCCGCTGCCGGTGCCGAAGAACATCTGCGGCTGGTGGTCCACGAAGAGCATGACCGAGTTGTCGGGCGTGAGCAGGTCCTTGCTCGGGGCGGCCTGCACCTTGTCGATGTCGAACATGAGGGGTCCTCTCGAAGCATTCGGGAACGTGCCCGCCGCCTCGCGGCTCGGCACGCCTTCACGCTAGGAGCGCCCCGACCACCCGCGTTGACCTCCTGCGCCCAGGGGTTGGCACGACAGCGCACTGGTCCGTGGGGAGCGGCTCACCCTTCCGTGATCCGTTCGAGGAGTTTCGTGTAGAGGGAGCGCTTGTCGGGGCGGACGCGGCCCACCGCACGTCTGAGGGCGGGGACGGCCGACGGTCCCAGGGCGATGAGCGCGTCGCCGGCGGCCTCGCGGACGACCGTATGGGGATGCTCCAACAGTCCGGTGAGGGACGGGACGGCGGGGGTCCAGCCCGCGTGGCCGAGGGCGCGGATCGCCATGCGCACCAGGTCCGGCTGGGGGTCGTCCAGCAGGGTGGCCGTGTGCCGGAGGTACGTCGGGCGGTCCAGCATCGCCCGCGCGGTTCGGTGGGCGTGCAGGCGGACCTTGGGCCTGGGGTGGTGCAGGAGTTCGCCGAGCAGGGTCCGCAGGGCGGGGTCCTGGTCGGGGGCGGGGCCGACGTGTTGCTCGGTGAGTCGGTTGAGGGCGTGGCGTATCCGTACGGGGTCGCCGCTGCGGGCCAGCTCCAACAGGGCTTCACGGGAGGGGGGTTGGAGGGCGCCTGCCGGTGTGGCCGCGGTGCGGTCGCGGAGGGAGGCCAGGGCCGCGGCGTCCCGTTGGACGGCCTTCGGGTGGCGGAGCGGGCCGTCCACGAGGAGCAGCCGGTCCGCCAGGTCGTCGCGGCCTTCCGAGCGCAGGCGCAGAACGGTCCGCGTCAGCGCGGGGGTGCGGAGCAGGGGACGGCCGTGGAGCAGGTCGAGGAATCCCCAGGCCCCGGCGGCGAGTCTCCCTTCCAGGTGCTTCGCCAGTACGTCCGCGGGGGCGGTGCGCAGCGCCCGGGCCGCTGCGGAGCCGGCCGCCGGCGGGTCCTGCTCCCACCATTCCAGGAGGAGGGGGACCAGTGGCTGCAGGTCTCGCGGGTCGAGTCGGCTCGCCACGAGGGCCGCCCTGTCGTGCAGGGTGCCGTCCGTGCGGAATTCCCTTTCGAGTTCCGTCGTGCCGATGGGCGCGTCCACGGGCACGTCGACGTGGCCCCGAAGGAACGCGCGGAGCACCTGCAGCCTCGCCTCGGGCTCGGGCCATTCCAGGAGGGCTTGGGCAGCGGTGTGCCGATCTTCCCGGGCGGGCGCCCGGAGCATGGCCGACAGACGCTCCCGCCGGGCGGTCGAGCGGGGCTGGTCGAGGTCGTCGGCGTGTACGGGCCTCGGTCGCGGCGGCGGCGCGTGGGTGGTCTCGGCGATCGTCCAGGGCGGTGCGTCCAGCGGCTGTACGTCCGTCATCCAGTCGACGAGGGCGGCGCGGACCTCGGTGCCGGCGTGGGCGTAGACGTCGATCAGCGCGGACAGGCGGTCGCGGGAGTTCAGGGCTCCGTCGTGCTCGCCGTGCCGCTCGCGGAACTCCCGCAGGGCGGTCGGGGTGCGCACCGCCCGGGTCAGCGCGGCTCGCCAGGCCGCGGTGTGGTCCTGTCCCTGTCCCGTGGCCGCCGGGGGCCGGGGAGCCGCGAACGCGTCCCGCAGCACGGCCGCCTCCGCCTCCCAGGGGTCGGCACCCAGGCGCGCCGTGGCGAGCGCCCGGTCCAGGTCGGCGCGAACCAGTACGGCGTCGAGGCCGCGGAGCAGGGGCAGGACGGACCGGCTTACCCCGGGGGTGGGCGGCAGGGCTCGTACCGCGTCGGCGACGGCCGATTTCCGGGCCGCCGAGAGGGTCGGCGCAACCGCTTCGAGCAGGGCGACGAGGTCCTCACGGTGTTCGGCCGGAGCCGTGGCGAGCGGGGCGAGGAGGGAACCGGTGGAACGGGCGAAGGCCGTCAGTTCCTCCGTCGTCCACGGCGCCGGGCAGAGGCGGAGGGTGAGGCGCAGCACGCGGTCCCGGACGGCGGGTTCGGAGTCGGCGGCCAGACGGAGCCAGTCCGCCAACAGGGGGCGCAGCGCCCGGAGCCGAGCGGGGTCCGGCAGGTCGTGCGGGCCGTCGACGAGGCGCCGGGCGACGGACGGGTTCCAGCCGTCCGACACCAGAGATCGGATGTCGCGGTCCACTCCCGCGTCGACCGCCGGGTCGGCCCCCGGGTCCGCCGCCGTGGAAGGCGGCCCGGCGGGCGGTGTGATGCCGTGCTTGACCATGGCCGTCGACAGGTCCTCGATCGTGCCCGAGGCGAGGCTGAGCCCGCGGGTCGCGAGGAGGGCGAGCAGGAGCGGTGCCACCCGTGCCGACTGGGCTTCCAGGGCGAGGACCGCGCGGGCCGACAGCGTGCCGTAGAGGCCTGCCTGCAGCAGTTGTCGGGCTCGGCCGTCCTCGACGCGTTCGGCGGCGGCGAGGACCGTGGCCGGGTACGCGTCACCGAGGATGGCCCGCAGGGCCTCGACGAGGGAGCGGCGCAGACCCGGATTGTCGTGTCGACCGAGCCAGTGGAGCAGCGCCGGTACGGCCACGGGCGTGCCCGTGCGGACCAGGACACCGGCTGCGGTCTTCTTGACGTTCATGTTCGGGTGGTCGAGGCACGCGGCGATCGCGCCGGCGGCCCAGCGGGCCCCCGCGTGGCCGAGGGCGAGCAGGGCCTGTCGGACGGTCTGGACGTCCCGGGCGGCGGTCAGCGCGATCAGGCTCGCCGACAAGGCCTGTGCGTCGTCCCCCGCGGCGTCGCGGGCGAGCAGCGCGATCACGTGCTTGCGCACGTGTCGGTCGCGGTGGCGCAGCAGGCGGTGCACCCGCGCGCGGGTGCCCGCGTAGGGGGTGCGGAGCAGGAGTTCGAGCAGGATCGCCTGTTCGCCGGCCGACAGCCCGGGCCGGTCCAGCAGGTCCAGTGCCGTGGTGGCGACGAGTGCGTCCCCCGCCTCCTGCGCGGTCGCCGCGTCGAGCAGGCAGGACGGCCTGATCCGTCCCCGTTCGTGGAGGCGACGGCCGAGGCCGTGGATGGCGTCCGCGACCTCCTGCGGTACGACGGGCTCCGCCCCGGCGGCGGCTGCGCCCGGCTGCCCGGCCGCCGCGAGTTCGGCGGTGATGCGCAGCAGCAGGTCCGCGATCACCGGCAGGGTGCCGGCGCCGCCGTGGGTGGCCAGTCGGCACAGCGCGGCCACGGGCTCGTCCGGGTCCAGGTGGGAACCGAGGAGGGCCAGTTCCCGCTCGTCCGGCCCGCCGAGGTCCGATGCGATGCGGGCCGGCAGGTCGGTGGGATCGAGGCGTACGAGGAGGGCGTGCCGGCGTGCCGGATCGTCGGTCAGGTGCCACAGCACTTCGAGGGCGCGGCCGCGGACCGCGCGCAGGTGCGGTGCGATGGTGCCGGGGGTCTCCTGGGCGGCGAGGCCGAGTCCTTCCCTCAGGGCGGCCGCCGTCCGGTGGCCGCCGATGGCCTCCAGGGCGTCCAGGGCGGCTGCGGGAGCCGACGGCAGGAGGGCGATCACGGCGTCTTCGGCGTCCGTGTGGCGCAGTGCGCGGATCGCGTCGAGGAGCGGCCCGGGCTCGGTGGCCGTGGGGAGGAGCCGGGCGATCGCGTCCCCGATCGGGAGCTCCGCCGCCCCTTGTCGGGCCAGGGCCACGAGCAGCGCGAGCCGTCGCGGCCGGTTCGGATCGTCGGCGGCCTCGTCCACCAGTACGCGGAACGTCTCCTGTCTGCAGGTGAACAGGACCGTCGCGACCTCGTGGGGCGGGATCGAGTGGTCGGCCAGTGCCGGCCCGATGACGGACGGGACGTGCGGATCGTCCGGGAAGTGCCCGCGCCGGTGGAGGCCCCGCAGGCAGGTCAGCGCCGGCCCGCCCAGCAGCAGCGGGTCCTGGGCGGCGAGGGCCGTCAGTGCGCCGATGTCGTCGCGGTCCGCCAGGTCACCGAGCAGTTCCATGGCGCGCCGGCGGAGGGCCGGGGGAAGTGCCGGATCGTCCACGACCTGCCACAGCAGGCCGCCGTGCCCGTGGTGGGCCGCGGCCGTGAGTGCGGCGGCGGCCGGCTCGGGGCGCGCCGGCGCCGAGTCGGCGGTCAGGAAGGGCGACAGGCGGGCCGCCGGCAGCGGCTCCAATGCCGCCCATGGCTGGGCGAGTTCGCCGAGGGCGGCGACGACCACGTCCGTGCTCGCGGCACCGAGCAGGTCGATCAGGTGTGCGCGGACCGGAGCGGGGGCCAGCAGACCGGCGTGCAGCCCCTGTCGGGCCAGTCGCAGCGCCGCGGACTGCAACACCGGGTCCCCAGAGGCCCCGAGCTCCTTCACGAGCTGCTCGGGCCGGTGCGCGTCGGCCGCGGTCGTCTCCCGCACGGCCTGGTACAGCAGTTCGCCCGGCGGCTCCGTGCGGACGACCGTCGGCTCGGTCAGCAGCTCGGCTCGCAGCCACGCGATCCGTACGCGTGCGGGCAGTTCGGCCGTGCGCCACGACGGCCGGGGCAGCCGCCGCGACGCGTACGGACCGAGCCGTTCGTGGAGCCGCGCCAGGACGAGTGCCGTCTCCGGCGGCCCTTCCACCGTTGGCGGCAGCAGCGCCGCCAGTGCCGTCAGCTCGGGCTCGTCGTACGGGCGGACCGTGGAGACCCGCTCGGCGAGGAGGAGCAGCCCCTGGTGCCGCACGCGGGGGTCCGGGTGGCGGATGAGACGTACGAGGTCGGCGCGGCGCACCGCGTCCTGGAAGGGTTCGTCCGCCGGCGTGGTCATCGTCGGATGTTAACGGGGCCGTTCCCGGCCCCACCAGCGAGAATCGACCCCCGCGCCTCACGCCCGGTCCCGCCACGAGCGGTCTCCGGCCGGCTCGCGAGGTACGCGCGGATCCGGTCCGGCACGGCCTGCCGTTCCCCTTCCGGCATGACGAGGATCCCCGCGCGTAGTCCGGGTGGCCGGACCTCCAGGGGTACCCCGTCTCAGAGCGCGGCCGGTTCTTCCGGTCGCGGGAAGAGGACCGCTCCCTTGGTGACCTTCGCACCGGCCCGGAGTCCGCCCCATGCGCCGGCCCGCCGGACGTTCTGGTCCGCCAGGGCGCCCAGCGACGCCTCGGCGCCCAGGGAGTCCCACAGCTTCCGCGAGGTCTCCGGCATGACGGGGTTCAGCAGGACGGCGACCGCGCGCAGCGACTCGGCGGCCGTGTAGAGGATCGTGGCGAGGCGGGCTTGGCCCTCGTCCGATTCGTCCTTGGCCACCTTCCACGGCTCCTGTTCCGTGATGTAGCCGTTGACCTGCTTGACGAACTCGAACACGGCCAGGATGCCGCCCTGGAAGTCGAGTTCGTCGCCGATGCGACGGTCCGCTTCCGCCACCGCCTTCGCGAGGCCGTCCCGGACGGCCCGCTCCGCCTCGCCGTCGGCGGTGGCCTCCGGGAGGATGCCGCCGAAGTACTTGCCGACCATGGCCGCGACCCGGGAGGCGAGGTTGCCGTAGTCGTTGGCCAGTTCGCTGGTGTAGCGGGCGGAGAGGTCCTCCCAGGAGAAGGAGCCGTCCTGGCCGAAGGAGATCGCGCGCAGGAAGTACCAGCGGTAGGCGTCCACGCCGAAGTGCGAGGTCAGGTCCTGGGGCTTGATGCCGGTCAGGTTCGACTTCGACATCTTCTCGCCGCCGACCATCAGCCAGCCGTTCGCGGCGACCTTCCGGGGCAGCGGCAGGCCCTGGGCCATCAGCATCGCCGGCCAGATGACCGCGTGGAACCGGAGGATGTCCTTGCCGACGAGGTGGACGTCGGCCGGGAACGTCGCCTCGAACCTCTCCGGGTTCTCGTTGTAGCCGACCGCGGTGGCGTAGTTCAGCAGCGCGTCGACCCACACGTAGATCACGTGCTGGGAGTCCCACGGGATCGGGATGCCCCAGTCGAAGGTCGACCGGGAGATCGACAGGTCCTGCAACCCCTGGCGTACGAAGTTCACGACCTCGTTGCGCGCGGACTCGGGCTGGATGAAGCCCGGCTCGGCCTCGTAGTGGGCGAGCAGCCTGTCGCCGTACTCGCTCAACCTGAAGAAGTAGTTCTCCTCGCTGAGCGTCTCCACCGGCCGCTTGTGCACCGGGCACAGCTTCTGGCCCGCGTACTCGCCCTCGCCGTCCAGGAGTTCGCCGGGCAGCCGGTACTCCTCGCAGCCCACGCAGTAGGGGCCTTCGTATCCGCCCTTGTAGATCTCGCCCTTGTCGTACAGGTCCTGCACGAACTCCTGGACCCGGTCCGTGTGCCTCTTCTGCGTCGTGCGGATGAAGTCGTCGTTCGACACGTCGAGGTGTTCCCAGAGCGGTTCCCACGCCTCGCCCACGAGCCTGTCGCACCACTCCTGCGGGGTCACGCCGTTCGCCTCGGCCGTGCGCATGATCTTCTGGCCGTGCTCGTCGGTCCCGGTGAGGAAGTGGACGCGCTCGCCCCGCTGTCGGTGCCAGCGGGCGAGCACGTCCGCCGCGACCGTGGTGTAGGCATGGCCCAAGTGAGGTGCGTCGTTGACGTAGTAGATGGGGGTGGTGACGTAGAAGGCCTTCGCCCCGGCAGACTCGGGTCCATTGGGATTCATGACTGGCGAGTCTAGTCGACCGCTTCGGACGGCGATCTTCGGAACACGCTTGCCGCACAAGCCAGTTGACGGCCTTCAGTGCTTCTGAGGACCGGTTCGGGCCGGGCCGCGTTCACCCGAACCGACGAAGTGGAAAGCGGGACGCGGGTGCATCAGGAAGTCGTGGTGCGAGATGTTCCAGGCGTACGCGCCCGCCAGGCCGAAGGCCACGCGGTCACCCGCCCGCAGACCCGGGGCGGGCACGTCGCGGGACAGCAGGTCCTTCGGGGTGCAGAGCTGCCCGGTGAGGGTGACCCGCTGCCCGGCCGCGGCGGGGCGGGGCCAGGGGTGGGGCCACTCGGGCACGGGGATCACGGTGCAGGGCTGGTCGTGTCCCTTGGTCGCGGGGGTGCGCATGTGGTGGGTGCCGCCGCGGACCACCGCGAACTCCTCGCCGTGGCTGTGCTTCACGTCCAGCACCTCGGTGGCGTACCAGCCGCAGTACGCGGTGAGCGCCCGGCCCGGCTCGATCCGCAGGGTGAGGCCGGGGTGGGCGTCCGCGAGGCGGGCGAGGCCGGCGCCGTACGAGGTCCAGTCGAAGCGGGTGTCGGGAGCGGCGTAGTCGACGCTCATGCCGCCGCCGATGTTCACCTCGGCCGGACGGATGCCGTGGCGGGCGGCGAGGTCCGTGGCCCAGGTGACGACCGATCCGGCGACCGCCAGTTGCGCGGGGGCGTCCAGCCCGCTCGCCAGGTGGGCGTGCACGCCGAGCAGCCGCAGCTGCGGGCAGGTGCCGTCGGTGAGCAGCCGGACGGCCCCGTCGGCCTCGGCCGGGTCGAGACCGAAGGGGGTCGGGCGGCCTCCCATGGCCAGCGAGCTGCCTTCGAGGGAGGAGGCGGCCAGGGGGAGGTTGAAGCGGAGCAGCACTCCGGGGACGGTCGCTCCGCCATGGGCGGTGGTGCGCGCGGCGAGGGCGGCCAGCACGCGCAGTTCGTGCGGGCTCTCGACGTGGAAGCGTTCCACGCCCAGTTCGAGTGCGGCCGCGAGCTCGGCGGGGGTCTTGCCGGGTCCGCTGAAGGCGAGGGCGCGGCCGGGCACCGCCTTGGCCACGTGGGCGAGCTCGCCGCCGGAGGAGACCTCGTAGCCGTCGACGTACGGGCCGAGGGCGGCCAGGATCTCCGGCTCGGGGTTGGCCTTGGCCGCGTAGTACAGCTCGACCCGCTCCGGAAGGGCGGCCCGGACGGCCGCGGCGTGCTCGGCCAGCGCGGTCAGGTCGTAGAGGTAGGCGGGCAGTTCGGTGCCGTCGAGCGTGGCGAGGCGGCTGCGCACCGCGGGGGTGGGGGCGGTCATCGGGCGCTCCGGGTGTCACGTTCGTGGGCGTGGGCGTGGGCGTGGGCGTCGGTGTGGTCGCGGGCGCCGGCATCGGCGTGGAGTTGCAGGCCCTGGGACAGCACGTCCTCGGCGAGCGGGGAGGCGAGCCGGACGTAGCCGGCGTCGCGGTCGGCCTTGCGCTCCCAGCGGGTGAGCAGGTTGGCCTTCGCGGGCAGCGGCACCCCGGCGAGCAGGGCCGCGAGGCGCGGGGGGCAGCCGTGCCGGTCGGCGTACGCCTGGAGGGTGGCGCGGACCTCGGCCCACAGGGCTGCCTCGGTGTGCGGGTGCAGGTCGGCGAGGGCGGCGAGCACCTCGGCGACGTGGTTGACGAGCAGGCAGTACACGACCCGGTCCCAGCCGCGCCGGGCGTCGTACGTCATCGGGCCCGCGACGTCGGCCGGGAGCGCGGCGAGGAGGTCGGCGTGCTGCTCGGGGACCAGCTTGGTGCCCTCCAGGTCGCGGAAGAGCACCTGGGCGGGCATACCCTCCTCGTCGACGCAGACGACGACGTTCTGCAGGTGCGGTTCGAGGACGAGGCCGTGGTCGAAGTACGCGGCCAGGACGGGCGGGACGAGCAGTTCGAGGTACGCCGTCCACCAGTCGAGGGCGGTCCGCGCGGAGGCGTGGCCGAGCAACCGGGAGACGTGTGCGGGGCCGGTGGGGTACTCGTCGGCGACGGCCGCGGCGAGCAGCGGGGTGGTGCCGGGCATCAGCCGGACGAGCAGGCCCTCGCGGACGATCACGCCGAAGCCTTCGAGGAGGGAACGGTCCGGGGTGCCGTCGGGACCGGGCAGGGCGATGCTGCGGTAGGCGGGCTCGCGGAGCAGGGCGGTGCCGGGGAAGCGGGTCTCCAGGTCGGCGAGGACCGGTGCCAGCAGGCGGGTCAGGGCGACCGCGCCGGACAGTTCGTAACTCGCGTTCTTCCGAAGGCAGTTGGTGATGCGGATGTTGAGGCTGAACTTCAGGAAGGCGGCTCCGTCGTACAGGGTGCGCACGGAGGCGGTGGCGGCGAACGGTCGACCGGCTTCACCCAGGTCCAGGATGTCGCCGCCGTCGAACGCGGCTCGCAGCCGCGGGTGGTCGCGCAGCATCTCGTACTGCCACGGGTGGGCGGGGAGCAGCCGGTAGCCCTCGGGCACGTCGGCGCGCAGCCGGTCGAGGGGCGCCGCGGCTCCTTCGCCGGCGGCCTCCTCGACGATCAGGTGCTCGCGGACGGCCAGGTGGCGCAGCCGGAAGGAGGCGCCGGTCTCCGGGGCGTACGCGAGCCAGGAGGCGGTGTCGCCGGTGCGGGCCTTGGGGGTGGGGTGGAAGCGGTGGCCGAAGACGAGTGACTGCTCGGACTCCAGATAGGCGGCGAGCCCGTCGCCGCCCCCGACCCCGGCCCCGTCCCTGCCCCCGCGCTGATCACCGGCCGGCCGCCGGGCCCGTACGGCGAGCGCGGCCGAGACGGCCTGGTGGCTGGAGGCGATCTGCTCCAGGAACTCCTCGTTGCGCACGTCGGTGCGCAGGGCGAGCTCGTCGTGCGCGTATTCGGCAATACGCCGCCAGCCGATCTCCGCCCAGCCGCCGTCGCGCTGCTCCCGTACGGGTCCGGTGAAGCGGTGGGCGCCCAGCAGGGACGTACGGCGCAGGGCGGCGCGCAGCAGTACTCCGCGGCGGGGCAGCCACAGCAGGAGGTGGCCGTCCGCGACGGCGGTCTGGTGCTCGGGGCCGGACAGCTCGCGCAGGAGGCAGTTCAGCAGGGTGTGGACGACGGCCTCGTCCGCCGTGGGCAGCCCGGTGGGGACGGCGGAGGGGAGGGCGGTGGCGGTGCCGATCTCATCGGTCAGGGACATCAACGGCTCCAGCGGGTGCGGAGAGAGCGGAGGTTCGGGGCCGGGAGGGCCCGGAGGGCCGGGAGGGCGGTGGCGCAGACGGTGACCAGCGCCACGGCGGTGCCGGTCAGTACCGGTGCGGTGGGCCCGTACAGGCCGTTGCCCGCGGCGGCGGCCAGTCCGGCGACGACCGCGCCGACCTTGGAGAAGAACTCGATCGAGCCGAACAGGCCGCCGGGGGCGCGGCCCTTGGCGCAGTCGGAGGCCATGACGGCGAGGCAGACGAGACCGAGGGTGAGGCCGGCGCCGAGCAGCAGACGGACGGCGACCAGGGTGGCGAGCGAGTGGGCGGGCCCGTGCCCGGCGAGCCCGAGGGCTATGCACGCGAAGCCGACCGCGAGGCCGAGGCGGGGTCGACGGTGGACCACCGAGTGCACCCACATCGCCGTGGCGAGGTAGCAGAGGTGGGGCAGGGCGAAGAGGACTCCGGAGACCGCCGGGGAGGTGCCGGGGATCCGCTCCTCGACGAGGGAGATCAGGTACGGGAAGGAGATCACCGTGGAGAAGACGAAGGCGAACTCCAGGGCGTACAGCCCGCGCAGGGAGGTCGCCCGCCGGGCCCCTCCGGCGGGGGCCGTCGAGGCCTGGGCGGCGGGGGCCGGGGACGCGGGGGACGCGGGGGCGGGAGCTGCCTGCGCCGCCGCGGGCGGGTGGGCGGGGGGCAGGGCGTCCGGGGCGGGCCGCGGGGTGCGGGATTCCGGCAGGGCGGTGATCAGCAGCGCCGCCGTCAGGGGGAGCACGGCCAGCAGGGCGTACTGGCGGTGCGGGGACAGCCACGGCGAGAGGCCTCCCACCGCGATCGGGGCCAGGACCAGGGCCGCTCGGGCGGCGCCCTGCATCAGGGTGAGCGCCCTGGAGAGCTCCGCGCCCTCCAGCGCGGCTCCCAGGTAGCAGTTGGACGCCGCGAAGGTGCCGCCGAGGACGCCCTGGAGCACCAGCGCCACCGTGAAGGCGGGGATGGACTCGGCCCAGCCGGCCAGCAGGAAGGACAGGGCCAGGCCCAACTGGGCGCGCAGCAGGAGCCGTTTGCGGCCGAACCGGTCGGCGAGCCGTCCCCACAGCGGGGCGCCGAGGGCCGCGAAGACGGTGGGGACGACGTAGAGCACGCCGGCCCAGCTCGCGTCGCGGTCGCCGAGCTCCGGGAGGATCTCGGTGAGGAAGGGCGGGAGGCCGAGCGCCGCGAAGGAGGCCACGAAGTAGCAGCCGGCGACGGCGCGGACCTGCCTGCGGTCGAGGGTCGGGCGGGGTTCGGGCGGGCCCGCGGCCGACGCGTCGCGCAGCTCCGGGGGCGCCGCCGCGCTCATCTCCCGCTCCCGCGGTGCAGGAGGTAGTTGGGGCCGGTGGTGTAGTGCTTGTTGATGTCGGCCGCGCCCGAGCGTTCCTTGCCGAACAGGGTTCCGGCGCTGACCATCGCCTTGACGGGGAGTTCCGGCGCGTCCAGGACCCGGGCGCGCAGCACGGCTCCCGGCTCCCCCGCTCCCGTTCCGAGCCGCTCGACGGCCTCGGCGAGCCGGTCGCGTACGAGGTCCAGCAGGGCGCCGGCGCCGGCGCGGCCGTGCCGGGCGAGCCCGAAGGCGTAGGAGCCGGCGCACAGGTGCAGGGTGATCGTGGTGAACATGTCGGTCAGCGGCCGGTCGTCCTCGCAGAGGATGCGGGCGTCGTCGAAGCCGAGGGGCGCGTCGGCGCCGAGGCTCGCGCGGACGCGGGCCGCGTGGACGCGCGGGCTGTCGTCGTCCTTGAGCAGCAGCCGCATGCGGGTGTCCCCGGCCGGGCCGTGGTCGAGCACGAGGGAGATGTTCTGCTGGTGCGACTCCAGGGCGATGCCGTGGCCGAACAGGGTCGTCTGCCAGTCGAAGAGCAGCCGCAGGTGGGCGTCGAACAGGGCGATCGGGTCGCCGCCGTGGAACCGGTCGGCGAGGTGGTCGATCAGCAGCCGCCCGCCGGGGGCTTCGGCGAGCAGGGCGGCGAGCGGGGTGACGACGGCGCCTTCGAGGCCGGCCGGGAGGCGGCGGCAGAGCGCGGCGAGGAGTTCGTGTCCGGCGTGGGCGTGAACGGTCTCGTCGGCGTGCAGGACCACGCCCTGGAAGCGCGGTTCGCGGGCGATGACGGTTTCCAGCAGCCGCTGGCCCACGACCCCGTCGGCGAGGAAGCCGGGCCGGATGATCCGGCGGTTGCGCAGCCCCAGGGTGGCGGTGGCCATGGGGACCTTGACGTGCAGGGTGGGGTCGGCGGTGACCGCGACCGTGCGCATGGACAGCGTGGGGACGACGTCGAGGTACGGGCGCTCCGCGAGCACGGCCCGGTCGGCCAGGCCCGCGGCGCCCAGGGCCTCGCGCAGCGGCGCGCCCACGGTGAGGGGGTGGACGGGGAGGGCGAGGTGGCTGCCGTCGAGCCCGGGCAGGCCGAGCGCGGCCGGGCTGGGCCAGGCGTCGGGCAGCGCGTCGGGGCCGCCCGCAACGGTGAGGTCCCGTGCGGGCAGGACGATCCAGCGCAGCCCGAAGCGTGGATGGAACTCGGGTGCGTGGGCGCGCAGTTGGTCCTCGTCGAGGCCGGAGCGGCCGCGTGCGGTGGGGTACACCGGGTGGTCGAGGCGCGCGGCGAGGGTGTCGTGGGCGATCCCGGCGGCGAGCCCGGTCCAGTCGCCGGGGTCCTCCCCGTGCGCGGCGGTGAGGGCGGTGGCGACCTCGTGGCGGGTGCGGTCGTGCAGGCGCATGGTCGCGAGGGTCTGGCGGCACTCCTCGGCGAAGGCGTCGAAGCCGGCGCGGTCGGCGGGGTCGGCGAGGACGCGGAGGGCTCCCAGGACCTCGTCGTGGGTGGTCAGTTCGCGGCCGTCCGACTCCCTGGCGAGCAGGGGCAGCCGGGCGCCGTACTCGCCCTGGTAGCCGTCCGGGGCGACCGGCAGGAGCAGGGCGTCGCCGTCACCGGCGGGCAGCCGCAGCCAGCGGCCGTCGGCACGGTCGACGGTGGTGGTGCGGGTGCGCAGGCCGACGACGTCCTCGCGCAGGAGCGCGCCGAGGACGCGGAGCATCAGCTCGGCCTCGGCCTCGATGGCGTCGGCGGGGGCTGCCGGAGCGGTCGTGGTGGCCGCGGTGGTCACGGGGCGAACTCCCAGCGCTGGGAGGCGAGGTGGTCGGCGACGACGCGGTCGACCGTCCGCTGGTCCGCGCCGCGGCCGATCGCGCGCAGTGCTCCGACGTAGTCGCGGTTGGTTCCGTACACCTCGTGCCGCTCCCCCACCGCGCGCAGCGGCCGGTAGGTCAGTTCGACGCCGTCGACGGTGAGGTCGGCTGCCCCGGGTGCGGCCGTGAGGGTGCCGGCGGTCCGGGCGCAGGGGTAGTCGACGAGGGCGGCGCCGTCCGTGCGGGCGCCGAGGTCGGCGGGGAGCGGCTCGCCCAGGTGCGTACGCAGGACGTGCTCGAAGAGCGGGATGTCCAGCAGGCGGGCGAGCATCAGGTCGATCTGGTCGCCGATGGCCCGGTAGTTGACCTCGATGACGCGGGCGCGGCCCCCGTGCACGACGAACTCGGTGTGGCAGATGCCGAATCCGACGCCGAGGGCGTCGAGTTGGGCGAGGACCTGGCGGGTGACGGGTTCGGGATGGGCGCCGACGAAGGTGCAGCGCTCCTCGATGAAGTACGGGGGCGGGGACAGCCGGGTGTGGAAGCCGCCGAGCACGTGGCGGACGGTGCCGTCGCCGAGCGTCTCGACGCTGCGCAGCTCTCCTGCCAGGTACTCCTCGACGACGAGGGCCGCCGACGGCCGGCGTTCCTGGATCTCCTTGCAGCGCAGGACCAGCTCCTCGGGCCCCTCGACCAGCACCACGTCCTCGCTGGCCACGCCTTCCCGCGGCTTGACCACGCACGGGTAGGGCACGTCCAGGGCGGTGAGCTCGACCGGGTCCCGGCCTGCGGCGAGTTCCGTGGACCACACCGCGTCCAGTCCGCTCGCGGCGAGGTGGCGCCGCATCTGGGCCTTGTCCTTGACGCGCAGCGCGGCCCGCCAGTCCTTGCCGGGGAGGCCGAAGTAGTGGGCGGCCAGGGCGGCTTGCGTCTGGAGGTGGTCGCTGTTGGTGAAGACCGCGTCGGGTGCGCGGTGGGTCGCGATCCGGGTGACGACCGCGTGGAAGTCGCGTACGTCGCACTCCAGGACCTCGACGTCCGGCCACTGCGACACCGAGCGGCGGTGCGCGGCGGGCCGGTCGGTGAGGAGGGTGACCCGGAGCCCGAGTCGGGCCGCGGCGGGGAGGAATCCCTCGGTCACCGAGTCGGTGGGGTTGAGTGCGAGCAGGTACAACCGCATGGGTTGGGCCCCTTCCGGGTGCTGGGCTGTGGGGGGTGAGCGGGTGACTGCTTTCCGGCACGCCTCGGTGCCGACGGATTTCCACATCGAAAGTCCGCACCCGCCGGCAAAGGCAGCTTAGGTTAGCCAACCCTTACTCTCAACTACCCTTCAAGACGCGCGGGGTGGCGCCGAGGGTGCAGACGCGAAGCGGCGGGTTAAGGTAAGCCTTACCTACTCCCCCGTTTGGAGTCTTTCGTGTCGCACATGATCGGGAATCGATGACCGCGGCCCCGCGCGTCGCCTCTCCCTCGCGCCCCGTCCCGGACTGCGCCACCGCACTGAGCCGGGCCTACGGGCGCCTCACGGCGGCCTGCGAGGCACTGGACGTCCGGGTGGTGACCGTCGGTGCGGCCTCGCCCTCCCGACCCTTCGCGCAATCGTCCGAACACCCCCGGCGGTGGGTCGGCGGCGCGGAGCTGGCGGCTCGGACCGAACCGGTCCGCGGCCGCCAGGCGGAACCGGTCCACGCCCCGGGGAATCCGGTCCACGCCCCGGGGGCCCTCGACGCCTTCGTCGCCGCCGAGGCCCACCGCATCCGGGCGGGCCACGGACACGATCCGCGCCCCGACGTCGCCGCCTCGCGCGCGCTCCACGACTACCTCTGGACCGTCGGCCTGCTGATGAGCGGGGTCTGGTACCTGGAGCGGCGCGTGCCGCGCGTCCGCCCGCGCGAGGTGCGCGTCGACCTGTCCACGGGCACGTTCGAGATCGCCCCGGGGGCCGGGTTCGCCTGCCTGCCCGGCGATCCGGCGGCGCACCTGGCGGGGGCCCGGGTGGTCGCGGACGAGGAGGCGCTGCGCGCCGAGTTGCGCGCGGCCGTCGCCGATCACTTCCGGCCACTTCTGGCCGCCGTCGGGCCGCGGGTGCGCCGCCGGGACCGGGCCCTGTGGGGCATGGTCACCGACGACCTCGTCTCCGGGATCTGGTACCTGGGCCGCGCCCTGGGTCAGGAGGAGCGGGCGGTGCGCGAGGCGACCGAGTTGCTCCCGACGGCCATAGCCCCCTTCCCCGGCGGCGCCGACTTCCGCCGGCTCGCGGACCGCGCCGGGCGGCTGCACCCGACCCGCACCCGGCTCGGCTGCTGCATGTACTACACCCTGGACGCGTCCCGGGCCTGCGCCACCTGCCCCCGGACCTGCGACGCCGAGCGGCTGCGCCGGATCGAGGAGCAGGCCTGAGCGCGTACGCCGAAGGGCCGGCCCCGTCCCGTACTCCTGGAGTACGGGACGGGGCCGGCCCCTTGCCCCGGTGAGCGGCCGCCTACTTGGCGGGGTCCACCTGGAAGGCCTTGGCGAGGTCGTCGAGGACCACCTCGGCGCCCTGGAGCGAGACCGAGGTCATCCAGGTGGCGTCGTCGACCTCGTGGACCTGGTTCTTCCGGACCGCGTTCAGCCGCTGCCACAGCGGGTTGGCGAGGAACTTCTTCTTGCGCTCCTCACCGCCCGAGAAGCTGGTCGTGAAGATGTGGTCGGCGTCGGCCTGCTGGATCTGCTCCTCGCTGATCTCGATGTTGAACTTCGCCTCGTCGCGCTGGTTCTCGGGGCGCGTCAGACCCATGTCGGCGAGGATGATGCCGCTGAAGGTCTTGGGCAGGTAGATGCGCGTCGGACCGTCGACGAAGCGGACGACCGAGAAGGTGGGCTTGCCGTCGGCCGCCGAGCCGCCGCCCTTGGCGTTGATGGCGTCGCCGATCTTCTTGGCCCGGGTCTGGTACGCCGTCAGCTTGGCCGCGGCCTTCTCCTCCTGACCCAGCGCCTGGCCGAGGAAGGTGATGTTCTCCTTCCAGATCGGACCGGTGGTCTTCACGAAGACGGTCGGCGCGATCTGGCTCAGCCGGTCGTAGAAGTCGGCGTGACGGACCGTCGCCGAGACGATGAGGTCGGGCTTGAGGGCCGCGATCGCCTCCAGGTTGGGGCTGTCGAGGGGACCGACGTCCTTGGTGTCCTTGACCGCGGCACCGAGGTAGGGCGGGAAGCCCTTCTGGTCACGGTACGACCCGATCCCGCCGACCAGCGGCGCGTCGAGCGCGACGACCGCCTCGACCAGGCTGTTGTCCAGGGCCACCACGCGCTTGGGCTTGGCCTTGATCTCCGTCTTGCCCTTGTCGTGGGTGAGCGTGCGCGGGAAACCGGCCGACTCGGCGGTGGTCGACTTCGACGACTCGGCGCCCGACTTCATGTCGTCACCGCTGCCGCCGCAGGCGGCCAGCGAAAGGGCGAGGGCCGCCGCGAGAGCGGCCGCGGCGATCCGGCCCGGCCGGCGGCGCTGAGTGGAGGTGTTCATCGGTTCTGGTTCTCCAAAGGGAACATTCATTCTTAGGTAAGGCTTGCCTGAGTGAACGCACCGTGAAGACTAGCTGCTCTTCGTGGTCGAAATCCAGACGGGACCATGGAACACATTTGGTTAGGCATCCCTTACCTTGTGGGAGTGTCCCTGAAGCCCGTCACCGCGTCCCCCGGCGCCGCCGGCGCCCCAACCGTCCCACCACCAAGCAGAGTTGTGTCCCGCTCCCTGGTCCTCGCGGCGCTGGTCGTCATCGTGGCGGCCATGGGCTGTGCCTCCCTGGCGATCGGCACCAAGGCCGTGCCGCTCTCCGACGTGCTGGCCGCGATATCGGGCAGCGAAGCCGGTGACGCGGTCGTGGTCCGCGAACTCCGCATGCCCCGCACCTTCCTGGGCCTGCTGGTCGGGCTCTCGCTGGGCGCCGCCGGCGCGGTCGCCCAGGACATCACCCGCAATCCGCTCGGTGACCCCGGACTGATCGGCATCAGCGCGGGCGGCTCGTTCGCGGTCGCCGCGAGCATCGGCGTGCTGGGACTGACGAGTTCGTACCAGTACATCTGGTTCGCGTTCCTCGGCGGGGCACTCGCCGGGCTCATCGCCTACGCCGTCGGCGGCACCGGCCACGGCGGCGCCACCCCGGCCAAACTCGCCCTGGCCGGCGCGGCCGTGACCGTACTGCTCGACGCGGGCACCAACACCCTGGTGCTGCTCGACGTGCGCACCCTGGACCAGTACCGCTTCTGGGCCGTGGGCTCCCTGGCCGGCCGCGATCCCGAACTGGGCGTGCAGCTGCTCCCGTTCGTGGTCGTCGGGCTCGTCCTCGCCATCGGGCTCGGCGGCCGGCTCAACGCGCTGGCCCTCGGCGACGACCTCGCGAGCTCGCTCGGCACCCCGGTCAAGTCCACCCGCGCCCTGGGCGCCCTCGCCGTGATCCTGCTGACCGGCGCGGCCGTCGCCGCCGCGGGTCCCGTGACCTTCATCGGCCTGGTCGTCCCGCACGTCGTACGGGCCTTCACCGGGCCGGACGCCCGCTGGCTGGTGCCGTGTTCGGCACTGGGCGGGGCCTCCCTGATGCTCGCGGCCGACGTGGTGGGCCGGATGGTGGCCCGGCCGGGCGAACTGGAGGCGGGCGTGGTGACCGCCCTGCTGGGCGCGCCGTTCCTCGCACTGCTGGTCAAGCGCGGCAAGCTCAAGGAGCACACCCGATGAGCACGACGAGTGCGACGGCGCCGCGCGCCGCGACCGCGACGGCCCGTCGGAAGGGGCTCCGGCGCGTGCGGGTCGAGTGCGGACCCGTCGGCTTCGCCGTACGACCCCGGGTCGCCTTCGCCGTGCTCGGGCTCGTCGTGACCGGGTTCGCGGCCCTGATCGCCTCCGTGTCGCTGGGCACCTTCGCGATCCCCGTCGGCGACGTACTGGGCGCGGTCCTCGGCACCGGTTCCGGCGCGGCCGATCTGATCGTCCACCAGCTGCGGCTGCCCCGCGCCCTGACCGCACTGCTGGTGGGCGCCGCGTTCGGGCTGGCCGGCGCCGTGTTCCAGGCCGTCACCCGCAACCCGCTCGCCAGCCCGGACCTGATCGGCATCGCGGCCGGCGCCGGTGCCGGTGCGGTGTGCGCGATCCTCATCGGCGGAGTCACCGCGGCCGGCGCCGGCACCTTCGGGGCCGTGCCCTTCGGGGCCCTCGCCGGCGCCCTGCTGACCTCGCTCGCCATCTACCTGCTGGCCTACCGGGACGGCACCATCACCGGGTACCGCTTCGTCCTCGTCGGCCTCGCCGCGAACGGCGCGCTGATCGCGCTGACCCGCTGGCTGCTGGCCCGCGCCGACATCGACCAGGCCTCCCGCGCCATGGTGTGGTTGACCGGCAGCCTCAACGGGCGCGGCTACGAGCACGTCCGGTGGGCCGGGCTCGCGCTGGCGGTGCTCGTACCGCTGACGCTGGCACTCGCCCGCCCGTACCAACTCCTCCAGTACGACGACGACACCGCGCGCAGCCTCGGCATCCCGCTGCGGCACGCCCGGATCGCCCTCCTGGTCCTCGCCACGTGCCTCACCGCGCTGGCCACGTCCGCGGCCGGACCGATCGCCTTCATCGCGCTGGGCGCCCCGCAGATCGCGCGGCGGATCACCGGCAGCGCCGGCATCCCCCTGGTCACCAGCGCGCTGACCGGGTCGGTCCTGCTGATCCTCGCCGACCTGGCCGCACGCCTCGTCCTCGCCCCGACCGAACTGCCCGTCGGCGTCCTCACCGGAGCCGTGGGCGCCCCGTACCTGCTGCTGCTCCTCGCCCGTACCAACCGGGCCGGAAAGGGAGGCTGACATGACCGCCCCGCTGACCGAGACCCCGTCCACGGGCACCGCGCCCACCGACACCGTGCCCACCGACGCCCCGCCCACCGCGCTGCACACCTCCGCGCTGCGCCTGGGCTACGGCGACCGCATCGTCTCCGAGGAGCTCGACCTCGACATCCCGTCCGGGCGGGTGACGGCGCTGGTCGGCCCGAACGCGTGCGGGAAGTCCACCGCGCTGCGGGCGCTGGCCCGGCTCCTCAAGCCCGCCGGCGGAGCCGTCCACCTGGACGGCGAGGACATCGCGGGCCTGTCCGCCCGGGAGTTCGCGCTGCGCCTGGCCCTGCTGCCGCAGACCCCCAGCGCACCGGACGGCATCTCCGTGCGCGACCTGGTGGCCCGCGGCCGCACCCCGCACCAGCGGTGGTGGCGCCAGTGGTCCTCCTCCGACGAGGCCGCGGTGGACGCGGCCCTGGCGGCGACGGGTTGCGCGGAGCTGGCGACCCGCGCCATCGACGAGCTGTCGGGCGGACAGCGCCAGCGCGTGTGGATCGCGATGGCCCTGGCCCAGCACACGCCGGTGCTGCTGCTGGACGAGCCGACGACCTACCTCGACCTCGCCCACCAGGTCGACGTCCTCGAACTGGTCGCCGACCTCAACCGCACGGAGGGCCGCACGGTGGTGATGGTCCTGCACGAGCTCAACCTCGCCTGCCGCTACGCCGGACACCTCGTCGCGATGCGCGACGGCCGGATCGTCGCCGCCGGCCCGCCGTCGGAGATCGTCACCCCCGAACTGGTCCACGAGGTCTTCGGCCTGCGGGCCGCGGTCATCGAATGCCCGGTCGCCGGCACCCCCCTCGTCATCCCGATGGGCGGCCCCCGAACGGAAATCGTCTGACGAGCCGTAAGGGGCTCCCGGTACGTAAGCGACGGGTGTGAAACCCGATCGGCTGTAACGCGTTAGAGGCATGGGGCAGAGGGCCGACCGATCGCCCGCCCGACCGCCCCACCGCCCGCCTGCGACGCAGTCGAACGTACGAGGAGCCCGATGACCAGCGCGACGACGACGAACCCGAAGCCGAAGCCGGCCGGACGCGGCCGGATGAAGCTCGCGGCCCGCTGCCGGCTCGTCACCGAAGCCCCCTCCTTCGGGATCGTCGTCTTCTGCGCGATCCTCTTCAACGCGGCGCTGATGGGCCTGGAGACGTACAGCGGTCTCGCCGGGCAGTACCGGCTGCTGCTGGGCGGCGCGGAGAACTTCTGCCTGGCCCTGTTCACGCTGGAGATCCTGCTGCGGATCGGGGCGCAGGCCGACCAGCCGAAAGCATTCTTCCGCGACCCGTGGAACCTCTTCGACCTCGCGGTCGTGGCCTCCGCCTTCCTGCCGTTCGTCCGCGAGAACACCACCATCCTGCGGCTGCTGCGCCTGGCCCGCGTCCTGCGCACGGCGCGCTTCCTGCCGCACCTGCGGATCCTGCTGATCGCCGTGGGCCGCAGCCTGCCGGGCACCGCCAGCTTCCTGTTCGTGGGGGCGCTGGTGGTGTACGTGTACGCCATGATCGGCTGGGTCTGCTTCGCGGAGGCCGACCCCGAGCACTACGGCTCGGTGGGCCGGGCCGGGCTCACCCTGTTCCTGCTGACCACGCTCGACGGCCTGACGGACGCGGTGCGGGCGGGACTGCAGATCTCCCGGCTCAGCATCGTCTTCTACGCGTCGTACGCGCTGCTCGCCTCCTTCGTGCTGGTGAACGTGCTGATCGGTGTCGTCCTCAACTCCCTGGACGAGGCTCGGGAGATCGAGGAGGAGAACAACCGCGTCCCGGCGCAGGCCGGCCCGGAGGGGACGGACCTCAAGGAACGGATCGCCACGGCGCGGCGGGCGCTGGACGAACTCGAGGCGAGCCTGCCGGTGGCGGGCGCCGCACCGGTCGAGGCCCGGCCGGAGCGGGAGCCGGTGGGCTCACGCTCCGGAGGCTGAGTCCGCCTCCCCGGCGTCGCGCAGGCTGATGTCCCAGGCGCCGTCCTGGAGTCGCTCGACGATCCAGCGGTGCGGCTCGCGCGAGGAGGGGAGTTCGGCGTCCGGGTCGGGTCCGAAGTTCGCGCGCACGAAACGGACCCGGCCCTGGAAGTCGGCGGCTTCGAAGGTCACCGGAGCCCCGAACGCGGCCATGGTCGACAGCAGGCCGCCTTCCCATGCCGTGTGTCGGAAGGACACCGGCCCGGCGAAGGCGACGTCGTGCAGCCCGACCATCTCGCGGAAGACAGCCCGCTCGAAGTCGGCCCTGCCGCCGACCCAGGCCGAGTTCATGTCGGACGGGCCGTCCGACACGGCCCGGGCGAAGGAGACGTCTTCACTGAAATCGCATTCCGAGAACCCCGCACCGTCGCCGAAGCGTGCACGTCGGAACGTGGCCGCGGCGCGGAATCGGGCGCGCTCGAAGGCGGCCGCGTGCCGGAACGAGGATCCGTCGAAGGACGCCCTCCCCACGAAGGTGGATCCGGTGAAGACCGCCCGCCGTTCGAACCTGGCACGGCGGAAGGAGGCACTGCCGGTGAACTCCGCCTCCACGGTGGACCAGTCGTCCACGAAGCGTGCGCGGTCGAAGTCCGCCCTGCCCAGCCTGACGCGCCCCGTCCCCGGCTCCGTCACCGCTTGCAGGAGTTGCCCGAGCAGGCCGGGGGCGAAGGTGGTGCCCCTGAAGTCCACTGCCGCACCCGGCCCGAGGGTCGTGAGGTAGGCGGCCCGCTCGGCGCTCTCCACGTGCGCCAGGCAGCGGCCGTACCCCGGCAGCGTGATGCCCCTGCACCCCTCCGCGTGTTCGGGGGCGTGGTCGCAGTGTTGCCAGTCGATCGCCTCGCGCCGGAGCTCATCCACCTCGATCAGGGCCTGCCCGAGTTCGGCCGGGTCGTGAACGAGAACCCAGCCCGTCGACCCGGCGCCGTCCGGCGATACGGTCCGCGGCCCGACCGTCCCGAGGCACTCGCCGAGCTCTTGGAACAGGGAACGGGACAGGACGGTCCGGACGGCGGCGGACGTCGGCGGAAAGGGCAGTTCGCGCGCCTGATCGACGGCGGACGCGAAGGCGTCCTCCCGATGGCTCACCACCACCGCGACGGCCTCCAGCTGCCATGGATGCCGGCCGAGCAACTCGTCCGCCGCCCGGTCCAATGCGGACAGGATCCGGCCGACCACTCCGGCCGAACCCGGTTCGTCCACCGTGACGAGCCGAACCGTCTCGGAGCCGTCAGGCACCCGCACCACCGCCCCGGTGTCCCGCACGAGGTCCCTCAGGGCCTCGTCCAGCAACTCTCCCGCCGTGCGCGGCCACACGGCCTCTTCCATCTCCTCCGGTGGACGTCGGACACAGACCGCCAGGCCGACCTGAGATCGCCGGTCGGTCTCGCCGCGCTCCACCCTGCGCGCGGCGAGGAAGCCGCGGAAGCCCGGCTGGTCCCGCAGGACCCGGCCCGCCAGGAACACCATCCGGTCCGGCCAGACCCCGTGGACGATGCCGATCAGCGCCCCGTCGCGGGAGACCGGGCCGCCCCGGTACTGCGTCCAGCTCTCCGGTTCGGCCGTGAGCCGTACCAGTTCGCCGTTGCGGGCTCCGTTGTACGGGAGCACCTCGCCCGTCAGGGCGATGCGCTCGCCCTGGTCGGTGAAGCCGTCCACCCGACCCGGGCCCGCCTCCTCGTCCGACCAGCGCAGGGGCTCCGCGAACACGGCCGGGTCCGCCAGGTCCTCGTCGGCCCGCAGCAGGACCACCCTGGGCAGGGCCTCGTCCCACCACACGGAACGGCAGCCGATCTCCCGGCCCCCGGCCCTGACCCAGGCGGTCACGCTGCCGGCCGGCACGTCGCCGACGGTGAGCACCAGGCGCGGCGTCAGCAGGGTGCCCACCTCCTGCGGCTCGGGCATGGTGTCGTAGCGGACGCGGACCACGCGGTCGGCCAGGCCCGGCTCCGGGTGGGAGGGGCGCGGCCTCGCCGCGAACGGGACGGCCTCCGGAGAAACGAGCCGTCGGCCCTCGCGGCCGTTCGTGACGCGGGTCGCGGAGAAGTCCGGTCCGGGGCCCCGGTTGCGGGTCATGTACTCCCAGACGCGGCGGCGTACGAGTTCCCGTACGGCGGCCACCTCGCCGCGCAGCTGTGCGCCGAGCAGTGCCTCCCGTACACCCGGCAGGAACTCGAACTCGACGTCGTCCGCGGCCTGTTTCGGACCCCAGGGCGCGAAGAGCCCGCCGAGGGCGACCTCCGCCAGGTGCCCGTGCTCCGAGTCCCGCAGCAGCGAGCGCCGTACGAGGGTCATCACCGGCAGGGTCAGCGGTACGGCGGCCAGGTGGGCGGCGAGCTGCTGGGCGGTCGGGGAGGCGTTGGCGCGGAAGCGTTCCACGACCTCCAGCGCACTCATGGCCCCCGGAGGGGCGGGGGTGTCCGGGGGTGCCGTGAAGCCCGGTCGCGCGTCCAGGCGCAGGCAGGCCAGGCGGTGCCGGCGGCCGTCGCCGGAGACCACGCGCAGCAGCCGGGCCAGGCCGGCCGGGGCGAGTCCGACGACGGGGACGACGGCGGGGGCGGAGGCGGAGGAGTACGAGGAGGACGAGGAGGAGGCAGTGCCGGGGCGCCGGCGGCGGGTGGCGCCCCGGCCGCCCGGGAACCGCTGCCAGGTGCGGGTGGCGACGGCCGGGCGGTCCGCGCGCAGGGAGAAGGGGACGGGCCGGACCGCGCCGCGCGTCCACAGCCGTTCGGGCAGCACGTTCAGCACGGCCACGGCGTTGTGCGCGCACCAGTGCCGCAGCACGCCTTGGAGCGGCGCTTCGCGCCAGCCGCCGGCCACCGTGTCGGAGAGCACGAGGAGCAGCCGGCGGCCCGCCGGGTCGGCCAGTTCGAGGGGGTTGCGGGGCGGCCCGCCCCGGCGGTGGGTGACCATCGGGTCGGCTCCGGAGGCGGTGCCGGTCAGCTGCCAGGTCCGCACGTCGCGGAAGATCCCGCTGCGGGTGAGGACCTTGCGGAACTCGTCCACGAGGTCGGCCCAGAGCAGCATCGAGTGGTGGGTGTCGACGACCAGCGCCAGGTCCAGCCAGCGGCTCTCGGCGGGCCGCAGGACCGGGGTGGGCACCATCCGCTCGATGCTGCGTTCCACGGTGAGCTGCTCGTCCAACTCCTCCCCGGGCCCGCCGATGGAGCGCCGGCCGACGGGGCGCAGGGCCCGCATCAGACCGAGCGGATCGTCGAGGGAACCGGCGCGCGGCAGCCGCAGGGGCGTGCCGCGGCGGACGGTGGCCGCAGCGGCCGCGTCGGCCGCTTTGTCGGCGGGTGCGGCTGCCGGGTTCCCCTCCGGGTCGCGGACGGGCACGGCCGTCGGGTAGAGCCGTACGGCCGGCTCCGCGCCGTCCCGACCGCCGCCGCCGTGGCCGGGGACCGGCTCGGGGTCCGCGGGCGCGGCGGCCCGCGGCTGCTCGCCCCCGGGCCCCGGCTGCGGCGTCCCGGGCGGGCGGGCGGCCGCCGGGTCCACCCGGGCCGCCAGCCACAGGATGTCGGCGATCTCCTCGACGCCGACGCCGGGGCGCGGGCCGCCCTCCCCGGCGCCGTCGGGGAATGCGGCGAAGGCGGCGAGCAGCTCCTCGATCACGCCGTCGGCCCGGTCAGGTGCTGCATGACGGTGTCGAGGAAGCGGTCGCGGTCGTCGGGGGCCGACCAGGCGCCGGCGAGCCGGAGCTGGATGGCGTTGAGGAGTTGGTCGGTGGCCAGGTCGCCGTCCTCCGCGCGGTCGAGGAAGGCCCGTACGAGGTCCCGGTACTCCTCCTCGGTCTCGATGTCCACGCCGAGGCGGCGGCGCACGATGCGGGCGAGCTTGCCGAGTCCGGGGGCGTCCAGGTGGAGGCGGACGCAGCGGCGCAGGAAGGCGGGCGGGAAGTCGCGTTCGCCGTTGCTGGTGAGGACGACCACGGGGAAGTACCGGCACTGGACGCGGCCTTCCTCGATGCGCACGGCGGCGTCGAGGCCGTCGGCCGTGCCGATGGGCACGGTGCGACTCTGCTTGGCGAGGCGGGCGAGTTCGGGGATGACGAAGCCGCCGTCCTCGAAGACGGTGAGGAGGTCGCCGGGCAGGTCGATGTCGCTCTTGTCGATCTCGTCGACGAGGAGCACGCGGGGGCGGTCCTGCGGCAGGAGGGCGGTCCCGAGCGGGCCCAGGCTCAGGTAGCGGGAGATGGAGGGGGCGGTGACGGGTTCGGGCGCGGCTGCGGGCGCGGGCACCGCGGCGGCGGGCACTGCGGCGGGCGCGGCCGGTGCGGTGCCGGGCGGGCGCAGCTGTTCCAGGCCGGCCTCCTGGAGGCGTCCGACGGCGTCGTAGAGGTACAGCCCGTCGCGCAGGACCGTGCGGCTGGTGATCGGCCAGTGCAGTACGGGCCCGAGGCCCAGGTCCGTCGCGATGCTGTAGGCGAGCGAGGACTTGCCGACCCCCGGCTTTCCGGTGATGAGGAGCGGCCTGCGCAGGAGCAGCGCCGTGTTGACGACGTCCTTCTCCGGCTCGTCGGGTACATAGCCCTCCCCGCGCTCCACGGTCTGCCGCCAGGCCTTCCCCTCGCAGCCCGGTGGCGCGTACTCCGGGTCCGGGACGCCGTTGAACCTGCGCCAGGGCGGCGGCGGGCCGGCCTCCAGGCGGGCACGCCGGTCCGCGCCCTCACCGGTCCCGTGGTACAGCCACCAGTCCTTCGCCACTGCCTGTGCCTCCATCGTCGGTGTCGCCGTCGGTCCGTGGTCGGGGAGAAGGGATCAGGGATCAGGGATCAGGGGTCAGGGGTCAGGGGTCAGGGGTCAGAAGTCAGCGGGTCAGAGGTCAGGGGTCAGGCGGGCAGGCCAGGGGGCGGAGGCCCGGAACGTCGTCGGGATCGTCCCACAACAGAACCAACTGGTCTGCCCCCGGCGGCGGTTGGAGGGGGCGCGCATGTGCGCCCGGGGGCACTCCGGCCGCCGCCCGGCGCACTTCCCGTACGCGCGCGGGCAGGTCGAGTACGTCGAGCGCCCCGGGGTCGGGGCGGCCGTCGGGTCCGGCGGGGGCGAGCAGGTCCAGCAGCGCGGGCTCCGGGGTGCCGCCGCCGCGCCGCCACACCGCCACCGGCACTCCCCCTTCGAGCACGGCCTCCAGCAGCCCCTCGTGCGGGGCGGTGGTGGTGTGCGCGACGACGCAGGCGGGGGCGGGGCCCGCCGCCAGTTCCATCCCGAGGGTGTCCGTGGTCTCGGCGTCCCACACGACCCGGACGGCTTCGGGGTGCCGGCCGCCCCGGATGCACAGCCACCGCCATTTGGTGTGCCACTCGGCCCGGGTGTCGGCCCGTTCCTCCGGGCAGCGCACCACGACCTGGTAGAGCAGGCCGAGGGCGCGGCGGCGCCCCGCCGGGCCGCGCGGCACCGGCCACTGGTCGAAGTCGGTGTCCAGCAGCTCGTACGGGACGTGGAACTCGATCCGGTCCACGGCGGCGTACGGCACCCCGGGTGCGGGGCCGCCGGCCCGTGCCCCGCCGATCAGCGCGAGCTGCCGCAGCAGTTCGCCGCGTACGGCGTCCAGCGTGAGCGGCGCGCCCTGCGACTCCCACACCTGCCGCGTCCCGTCGCCGCGCAGCCACATCCGCACCAGGAAGCCGTCCTCGCCGCCCGGCGGCACGTCCAGTCGCACGTCCAGGGCGGTCCGGGGCGCCGGGCTCGGGGGCGGCGGCAGCACGGGCAGGGCCAGCCGCGCGCGGGTTTCCCGTACCCATTCCAGCAGCCGGGCCGCCCACGCCGGGTCGGTCGGGGCGGCCCGGTCGGCGAGGAACCGTACGAAGGGCACCGCGAGCGGCATGCCGGTGCCCCCGGTGCTGCCGCCCTGGCGCTCGTCCAGGTCCTGGACCACGTCGAGCAGGCTGTCGCCGGGCAGGCCGGCGGCCATCGGGGTCGTACAGCCGGCCGCCTTGAAGGCCCAGGCGTAGGCCTCGTGGGCGTGGCGCGGCAGGGTCCGGCCCTCGAAGAGCACGCCGAGCCCGTCCCAGGCTGCCTGGTCGAGCCGGGCGGCCCGGGGCGGGGCGTGCCGGGGCCGGTCGGCGCCGGGCAGGTCCTCGTCGAGGAAGGAGCAGGCGTCCCAGTCCCGGTCGACGAGGAACTGCGGCAACTGCCAGCCCTCGCCGCGGTCGCGCTGCTCCCGGAAGGCGCGGTGGATGGTGCGGGCGGAGGCGGCGAGTCCGGTGACGCCTTCCCGCACCGACCGCTGTCCGAGTTCCGTGAGCAGGGCTTCGGTGAAGCGGCCCGCGCCGCGTTCGGCGTCGTTCTGCGCGGCTTCGCCCTCGCGGGAGGCGTAGAGCCGGAACTGGCGCCGACCGGGGACCGAACCGCCGCCGCCGTAGTCGTTGTTGCCGAAGTTCCAGCGGGTGTCGCGGGGTGCGTCGACGCGACAGGCGTCGACGAGGGCGGCCTGGAGCGGGAACCTGCGACGCCCCACGAGGTCGGTGCGCCACCAGCGCAGCGCGGAGTCGAGGTTGAGGTGGCGGATCTGGCCGGGGTGGGCGTCCTCGCAGGGCAGCATCAGTTCGTCGCGGGGGCCGAGGTAGCCGTGGCCGGCCCAGAAGATCCAGAGCAGGTCGCCGTCGCACTGCGGGAGTTCGTCGAGCAGCGCCGATTTCACGTTGCCCTCGGTGGCCGGCCGGTGCGTGGCGCGCAGGGCGGCCATGGCCGGGGAGTCCGACCAGTCGAGGGTGTCCGGCTCGTCGATCGGGGACAGCAGCAGCCGTACGTTGCCGGGCGGCACCTGGGCGGGCCCGGTCAGCCAGTGTGCGAAGCGCAGGGCGTCGCGGGCCGCGCCACGCAGGTTCCAGCGGGGGCTGACGGCGTACCGCTCGACCCCGGCGACCAGCGCGAAGGTCCGGCCGGGGCCGAGGGCCTCCGGCAGGAAGCCCGGGTCCGGGTCCGGGCCGGGGCCCGGTCCCGCCACGCCGGCGGTCACCCGATCCCCGCCTCGGTCACCGCCTGCCCGATCCGCTCGTAGAGGGTGTTCTGCTTCCAGTACGCGCTGTGGCAGGCGGGGAAGGGCTGGCGACTGCCCACCTCGTGGTCGCTGATCCGCGGGTCGCCGGGGAAGACGGGGGCCGCGAGGTAGGCGAGCACGTCCTGGCGGTCGTACACGTTGAGCCAGCGCGGGAAGCCGTACGGGAGCTTCTCGCCGGGCTCCAGCGCGGTGAGCGCGCCGAGTTCGTACAGGAAGGGGGCCTGGGATCCGACCGTGACGAGGAGTTCGACGCCGGGTACGGGCTCCCCGCGGGCGGCGGCGAGGGCGAGGAGGTCGACGAGGGCGATGCCGCCGAGGCTGTGGCCGATGAGTACGGTCGGCCCCGGCCGGGAGGTGATCTCGGCGTGCAGGAACGCGCGCAGGGCGTGACCACGGGCCTGGTAGCGCAGGATGTCGCCGAGCGCGGGGGTGGCGCCGACGGTGAGGGAGCCGCGCCGGGCGTTGAGCAGGGGCTGTGTGGTGACGCGCAGCGCGAGCCGGCCCAGGACGGCGGCCGCGCGGCCGCCCGGCACCCGGGCGTCGCCGCCGAGGCGGGTGGTGAGCAGCTCGACGAGGCGGTCGCGTTCGGCGCCGGTGCAGTCGGCTTCGGCCCCGACGGAGGCGAGGGCTGCGGCGGTCACGGCACGCGCGAGGACGGTGGCGAGCTCCGCCGCCTGCGCGGCGTCGGCGGCCCGCTCCCCGGCCCGCGCGACCTCGGCGGAGCGGGCGACGAGTTCCACCGCCCCGGGCAGATGCGCCCCGAGCCCGGTCCCACGCAACAGCGCACCGAGCTCACCACCACCCGCGTCGACCCCACGGCCCGCGGGCCCCGCATCCGCCCCCTGTGCCGCACGGCCCGCAGGGGTCCCGGCGGCGGCCGGGGGGAACTCGTCCCGCACCGCCGAAAGCAGGCCCAGCACCCTGGCGCCCTCCGATCGGACGCCCGGCATCGCGAAGCCGTCGTCGTCCTCGCCGCCCTCCCAGCCGGCCTCCGCCAGCACCCGCACCTCGCACAGCGGGTCGGCGATCAGCAGTGCCCAGGCGGCCGTCTCCGCGTCGGCGGCCTCCGCTTCCGGTCCCGGCCGCAGGCCCGGCACGGACCGGCCGCCCGCGCCGAGGTTCGCCCCGAAGCGGTCACCCCAGTAGCAGGAGTCGACGTCCGCCCCGGGAAAACGCCCGGCCAGCCGCTCCCGCACCAGTGCGAACAGCGAATCGTGCCGCTCCCGCCGCACCCCCGTACCGTGGACAAAGAGAAACCGCATCCCACCCGCCCCCTCGCACAGTCACTCGCCCCCGCCCGGCACGATAGCGCCGAGCCGCCAACCGGCGTCAGGGATGTGCGAGTTCGGAATGCGCACCGCACTGCGCCCTTGGCCCCGACTGTGAGCACGAACACGTCCCGGACCCGGAACCCACCGCGCCTCCCGTCCCATCTGACGAGAGGTCGTTAATGTCTGTGGGGTGGGAGCACCGGATGGTCGGCAGGGTTGAGGCAAGGGTCGTACGGGGCTCATTGCTCCTCGTCGTCCTGTGCGCGCTGGTCCTCGCGGGCGGCTGGTACGTATGGGAGCTGCGGGCCATCGCCGACCACATCGCGGACGGGGATCCGCAACGGGGCGTGTACCAGCAGGACCCGGAGCGGGCGGACCGCACGGCCTCCGAGGTCCTCGACGGGATCGTCCGGGAGGTCGCCGAGCCGCCGACGGACGGCAAGGCCTTCGGGGGCGGCGGGACGGTGAGTTGGCGGTCCGCCGGGTGGAAGCCCTCGGAGCCGCTGGAGGCCCGTCCGACCGAGGCCGAGCCCGCGATCGGCGCACTGTTCTCCCCCGGCCGGGACGCCGACCCCGACCACCACTGCTCGGCCGCGGCCGTCCGCTCCCCCGGCGGCGACCTGATCGTCACCGCCGCCCACTGCGTGTACACCCGCGGCTTCCGCACCAACCTGGCCTTCGCCCCCGGCTACCGCGACGGCGTGGCCCCGTACGGCATCTGGGTTCCGACGCGCATCGACGTGGACCCCCGTTGGATCGACGACCAGGACCCGGACCACGACGTCGCCTTCATCCGGCTGCGCCGCCCCGGCTATCCGGGGCAGCGGCTGGAGGACGTCACCGGGGCGGAGACGATCGCCTTCCGTACCGAACTCCCCGTCCCCGCACGGGTCGTGGGCTATCCGAACGACACCGAGGAGCCGCTGGACTGCCGCAACACGGCGGTGGCGGCCGGCCCGACGCAGCTGCGGCTCGACTGCGCGGACGTCCCCAACGGCACGAGCGGCGGGCCGATCCTGACCGACGGCAGCACCCTGATCGGGGTGGTCGGCGGACGTGACGGCGGTGGTGACGAGGAGACCTCGTACAGCATCCGGTTCGGCGACGGGGTCCGGTCCCTGTACGAGCGCGCCACCAAGCCCTAGGGACTGTCTGTCGGCGGGGCGTGGTGCGGCGGGCAGGCACCGGCCGTCGGGGAGGTCGGCAGGCGCCACTTGGACAGGACGCGGACCACCGTGCCCCGGGCTGAGCAGGGTGGTCGGCGGGGTCGTCAGGGAGAGCACTCCGAAGAAGCGGCCGGCGATGGCCCGGTCGGAGTTGGCACCGACCATCACCCGCGCCATGTAGCCCTGGAGGACCTTGGTGGCCCGGTCCGGCGGCGGGCCTTCCGTGCCGGGGTAGCGCATGTCCTCGCTGGTGGCGATCTGCCAATTCCACGCCGGTCACCGAGCGCCCGTCCGGCCCGCCGACGAGCCCGGTGGCCTGGCTGCCGGCGCGCAGCCGGATCCGTTCGTGCCACAGCGCCTCGCGGCGTAACGTCCAGTCGAGCAATTCGCGGCTCGCCAGGAGGATTTCGGAGCCGTCGACCCCGTCGAACCAGTCGGCGGGGCTCAGCCAGAGGAAGTCCCTGGGGCTGTTCAGCAGGGCGGTCAACGCGGGCGCGCAGCTTCTCCGTGGCCCCGGGCAGCAGGTCCTCGATCAGCCGGACGCCCCGGGACCACGGCACGTGCACGTGCCGGGACTGCGGGATGCCCGGCCGGAAGGACGGGGCGGCCTCGGCCGGTTCGTCCTTCTCGACCAGGGTCACCCGCGCGAACCGGTCCGCGAGGACCCGCGCCGCCGGCAGTCCGGCGATGCCCGCCCCGAGGACCACCGCGTGGTCGTGGGTTCTGGGTGGTTGTCCGTGTCGTCGTCGCTCATGTCGCCGAGTCTCCCGGGGAGCGGGGCGGGCAGGTCAGGGGCGGTTCGGGGCGCCCGGATGCGCCCCGGGGGCGGACGGGCTCACGGCGGGGCGCCCGCGTGCGCGGATCGGCCCACCGCGTCGACGACCCGGGGTGTCCCCTGGGGGCCTGCGGAGGATCAGCGCGGCAGGGACGCGTACGAGACCCCCGTGAGCTTCTCGGAGGCGGTCCAGAGCGCTTCGCCGGACTTGTCGTCGAGGGTCCACTTGGCCCGCCAGGAGCGGACGGGCGCGCCGCGCCAGCCGAAGCGCGGCCCGATGAAGTCGTCGGAGCGCACCCCGGGCGCGGTGGCCGCGTAGAGGGTGGGGAGCGCCCCGGTCTCGGTGGGCTGCGCGATGACGGCGTTGCCGACGGCCGACATCCGTGAGACGAGGCTGGGGCCTTCGAGTTTCGCGGCGCCGGAGTGCAGGTTGGTGGAGGCGTAGCCGGGGTGGGAGGCGGCGGCGGTGATCGTGGAGCCCGCGGCGGTGAAGCGCCTCGCCAGTTCGTGGGTGAAGAGCAGGTTGGCGGTCTTGGAGCGGCCGTAGGCGACCCAGCGGCGGTAGCCGTGTTCGTCGCCCAGGTCGTCGAGGTCGACGTCGGAGAGGGCGTGGAAGCCGCTGGAGACGTTGACGATGCGGGCGCCGGGCGGCGCGGCCCGCAGCTTCGGCAGCAGCAGTCCGGTGAGGGCGAAGTGACCGAGGTGGTTGACGCCGAACTGCGTCTCGAAGCCGTCGGTGGTGCGCCCGAACGGCAGGGCCATCACCCCGGCGTTGTTCACCAGCAGGTCGAGCGCCCCGTGGCGCTTCCCGAAGGCCCGGGCGAACTCCCGGACGGACGCCAGCTCTGCCAGGTCGAGCTCGGCGAACTCCACCTCGGCCGCGGGGACCTCCGTGCGCAGCTTGACCACGGCGGCCCGGCCGCGCGCCGCGCTGCGGCAGGCCAGCACCACGGTGGCGCCGCGGCGGGCGAGCTCGCGGGCGGTGACGTAGCCGATCCCGCTGTTGGCGCCCGTGACGACCGCGGTGCGGCCGCGTTGGTCGGGGATGTTCGTGGCGTTCCAGCCCGGCATGGCGACTCCCTCACGTCCCTCACGAAAGATGGGTTACCGAGGGTAGCCCGCAGGGGCCGCGGTCCGGGAGCCAGGGCAGGTTCCTCGCCGGAATCCGCAGGCCAGTAGGCTGCGGTTCCGCAGTCATGCGGACCCGCCGTCCGTCCTCCCGTTCCTCCGCCCGTGCGTCACCGCGTTCGCCCCGTCGTTCGCCCCGTCGTTCGCACTCCCGTCCGCCCGTCCACTCCCCGCCCCCGAGGTACCGCGCAGTGAGCTCCGCACCGCCCCCCATACCCGTGACGGTAGTCGGCCTCGGTGCCGACGGCTGGGCCGGGCTCACCGCCCCCGCGCGGTCCGCGCTGTCCCGTGCCGAGGTGCTGATCGGGGGACCGCGCCAGCTCGACCTGTTGCCGGCCGACGAGTGCGCCGGGCGGCGGGTGACCTGGCCGAGCCCGCTGCGGCCGGCCGTGCCGAAGCTGATCGCCGAGCACGCCGGGCGCCGGATCGCGGTGCTGGCCAGCGGAGACCCGATGTTCTACGGGATCGGCCGCGCGCTGTCCGAGGAGCTCGGTCCGCGGGGCCTCCTCGTCCACCCGCACCCCTCCTCCGTCTCCTACGCCTGCGCCCGCCTGGGCTGGCCGGTGGAGGACACCGAGGTCGTCACCGTGGTGGGCCGCCCGGTGGCCCGGCTCGCGGCCGCCCTGTACGAGGGGCGCCGGGTGCTGGTGCTCAGCGCCGGAGCGGCGACCCCGAACGAGATCGCCGCTCTGCTTCGGGAGCGGGGCTTCGGCCCGAGCCGGATGCGGGTCCTGGAACAGCTCGGCTCCGAGCGCGAGGACGCGTACGAGGGCCGAGCGGACGGCTGGGACCACGCGCCCGGCGACCCCCTGAACGTGGTCGCCGTCGACTGCCTCCGCGACCCGGCCCACCCCGCCCCGCGCCTCGGCGCGACCCCCGGCCTGCCGGACGCCGCCTACGAGCACGACGGCCAGCTGACCAAGCGCCACGTCCGCGCGGCGACCCTGTGCGCGCTGGCCCCGGCCCCCGGCGAGCTGCTGTGGGACATCGGCGGCGGCTCCGGCTCCATCGGCATCGAGTGGATGCGGACGCACCCCTCCTGCCGGGCCGTGGCGGTGGAGCGCGTCCCGGAGCGGGCCGCGCGGATCACCCGCAACGCGGCGGCGATGGGCGTACCCGGCCTGCGCGTGGTCGTCGGCGCCGCCCCGGAGGCGCTCTCGGGCCTCCCCGCCCCCGACGCGGTGTTCATCGGCGGCGGGCTGACCGCGCCCGGCCTCCTCGACGCGACCTGGGCGGCGCTGGCCCCCGGCGGCCGGCTCGTCGTCAACACCGTCACCCTGGAGTCGGAGGCGGTGCTCACCGAGCGCTACCGCCGGCACGGCGGCGAACTCGTGAAGCTCGCCGTCGCGCACGCCGTGCCGGTGGGCGGTTTCACCGGCTGGCGGCAGGCCATGCCCGTGACCCAGTGGTCAGTCACCAAGGAAAAGGATCAGGACCAGACATGACCGTGTACTTCATCGGTGCCGGCCCCGGCGCCGCCGACCTGATCACGGTGCGCGGTGCCCGGACGCTGGCCGCCGCCCCGGTCTGCCTGTACGCCGGCAGCCTCGTCCCGCGCGAACTGCTCGCCGAGTGCCCGCCGGACGCCCGTCTGGTCGACACCTCGCAGCTGAACCTGGACGAGATCATCGCCGAGTGCGTACGGGCCCACGAGGCGGGCGAGGACGTCGCTCGGCTGCACTCCGGCGACCCGTCCATCTTCAGCGCGGTGGCGGAGCAGATGCGGCGGCTCGACGCGGCCGGCATCCCCTACGAGGTCGTCCCGGGCGTGCCCGCCTTCGCGGCGGCCGCGGCGGCGCTGAAGCGGGAGCTGACCGTTCCCACCGTCGGCCAGACCGTGATCCTGACCCGGATCGCCCAGCAGGCCACCCCGATGCCGCCCGGCGAGGACCTGGCCACGCTGGGCCGCAGCGGCGCCCTGCTGGTCCTGCACCTCGCAACCCGCTACGTGGACCGGGTCGTCGACGAGCTGCTGCCGCACTACGGGGCACAGTGCCCGGTGGCGGTGGTGGCGATGGCCAGCCGCCCCGACGAGCTGATCCTGCGGGGCACCCTGGCCGACATCGCCGACCGGGTGAAGGAGCACGGGCTGGTCCGCACCGCCGTCATCGTGGTGGGCCGCACGCTGGGCGCGGAGCAGTTCCGCGACAGCCACCTGTACTCCCCCGAGCGCGACCGGCATGTCTGCTGAGACGGCCCGCGGACGCCACGTCCTGATCCTGGGCGGCACGACGGAGGCCCGCCGGCTCGCCGCCGCGCTCGTGGACGCGGGCGCGGGACGGGTGACCACCTCGCTCGCGGGCCGGGTGGGCTCCCCCGTGCTCCCGCCGGGCGAAACCCGCATCGGCGGCTTCGGCGGCCCTGCCGGGCTCGCCGAGTGGATCGCCGCCCACCGGGTCACCCACCTCGTGGACGCCACCCACCCGTTCGCGGAGCGGATGAGCTTCAACGCGGCAAAGGCGGCCGCCCTTTCGGGGATCCCGCTGCTGGCGCTGCGCCGCCCCGGCTGGACCCCGGAGCCCGGCGACGCGTGGACCTTCACGGACTCGCTCGCCGAGGCGGCGGCCCTGCTGCCCTCGCTCGGCAGCCGCGCCTTCCTCACCACGGGCCGGATGGGGCTGCACACCTTCGCGCACCTCACCGAAACGTGGTTCCTGGTGCGTTCGGTGGATCCGCCGGACGCACCCGCCCCGCCCCGGCTGGAAGTCGTACTGGCCCGGGGCCCGTTCACCCTGGACGACGAGCGGGAGCTGCTGGCCCGCCACCGGATCGACGTCCTGGTGACGAAGGACAGCGGAGGCTCGGCCACCGCCCCCAAGCTCACCGCGGCCCGCGAGGCGGGGATCCCCGTACTGATGGTGGCCCGCCCTCCGGTGCCGGAAGGTGTCGCGGTGGCGGAGTCCGTGGAGGCCGTGCTGAAGTGGCCGGCATGAGCACTACCACTTTGATGATCAACGACGGCTCCGCCGCGCCCGATGCCCCGGTCACCCGCATCGGCGGCCTTCCGCTGGCGCCTCCCGGCACGAAATGGCCCACCTGCACGACCTGTTCCGGCCCGCTCCAGTTCATCGCCCAGATAGTCCTCGACGACGAGCGCGGGGTGCTCGCCGTCTTCATGTGCGCGAACTCCCCGGGCATGTGCGAGGAATGGAGCCCCACGGCCGGCGGCAACCGGGCGTACCTCTTCCCGTCCGCCGGGCTGGTGCCGGTGCCCCTGCCCGCGCTCCCCGCCGCCGAGGAGCCGGACGATGACGAGGACGACGATGACGAGGACGAGGACGAGGACGAGGAGCAGGACGACGTCCGCCAACTCGGGGCGGTGCGTGTCGTCGAGCGGGTGACGGTGGCCGGGGCGGAGTACCGTCCGGCCTGCGAAGCCTGGTCGGCGCGGAGCGGGCGTCCGAGGGGCGAAGTGCTCGGGCAGCTCGGCGGCACCCCGGACTGGCTCCAGTACGACCAGACGCCCGACTGCCCGGACTGCGGCGGCCCGATGGGCTTCGTGGCCCAGCTGGGGGAGGGCCCGGACCACCTCACCGCCCCCAACTTCGGCTCCGGCAGGGCCTATGCGCACGCCTGCGAGCCGTGCGGCCGGGCGGCGTTCCTCTGGCAGTGCTGAGCACGGCACCGAGGGTGGCGCCGGGGCGGGACGTCCCGCCCCGGCGCGCGGGTCAGGCCTCCGGGTACCGGCGCGGGGTCCACGTGATCCGCGAGCCGTCGGCCCGTTCGGTGATCTGCGTCTGCGAGGAGCCGATCAGCAGGATCGTCCTCATGTCCACCTCGGACGGCTCCAGTTCGGCGAGCGTGACGATCCGCACCGACTGCTCCGACCCGCCGACGTCCCGCGCGACGACCACCGGGGTCTGCGGGGCGCGCAGCTCCAGCAGCAGCTCGCGGGCCTGCGCCACCTGCCAGGTCCGGCTGCGCGAGCCGGGGTTGTACAGGGCGAGCACCAGGTCGGCGGAGGCCGCGGCGCGCAGCCGCTCCGCGATGACCTCCCACGGCTTGAGGCGGTCCGACAGCGACACGGTCGCGTAGTCGTGGCCGAGGGGCGCTCCGGCCGCGGCGGCGGCGGCGTTGGCGGCCGTCACGCCCGGCAGGACCCGTACGGGCACGTCCTTGTAGCCGTCCTGCCCGGCGACCTCCAGGACCGCCGTGGCCATGGCGAAGACCCCCGGGTCGCCGCCGGAGACCACGGCCACCCGCTTGCCGCGCCGGGCGAGGTCGAGCGCGAACTCGGCGCGCTCCGACTCCACCTTGTTGTCCGAACCGTGCCTGATCTGGCCCGGCTTGACGGGCACCCGGTCCAGGTACGTCGTGTACCCGACGAGCACCTCGGCGTCGGCGAGCGCCCGCCGGGTCTGCGGGGTCAGCCACAGCGGCCCGGCCGGGCCGGTGCCGACGACCACGACCTCGCCGGGCCCGGAGGGCACGCTGCCCGGGTTGCCGATGCGGCTCGGCACCACGGCGACGGCGAAGTACGGCACGCTCTCCGCGTCCGTCTCGGCCAGCAGCCCGGTGCGCTCGCCCGCCATGGTGGCGCGCTCCACGTAGCGCGCCTCGGCGAGCCGGCCGCTGTTCTCCATCGCGCCGCGCACGGCGGGGAAGGTCCGGCCGAGCTTCATCACGACGGCCGAGTCGGTGGCGGCGAGGCGGGCGGTGAGCTCCTCCTCGGACAGGGTGCCGGGGAGGATCGTGAGCACCTCCTCGCCCTCCACGAGCGGGGTGCCGAGCCGGGCGGCGGCGGCGCTCACCGAGGTGACGCCGGGGATCACCTCGGTCTCGTAGCGGTCCGCGAGCCGCTTGTGCATGTGCATGTACGAGCTGTAGAAGAGCGGGTCGCCCTCGGCGAGGACGGCTACGGTCCGGCCGGCGTCCAGGTGTGCGGCCAGCCGGGCGGCGGCGGCCTCGTAGAACTCCTCCATCGCTCCCTGGTAGCCGCCGGGGTGGTCGGTGGTCTCGGTCGTCACCGGGTAGACCAGCGGTTCCTCGATGTGGCTCTCGCGCAGGTGCTTCGCGGCGATCGACCGGGCGATGGACCGCCCGTGGCGCGCGCTGTGGTAGGCGACGACGTCCGCCTCGCCGATCACCTCGACGGCCCGCAGGGTCATCAGGTTCGGGTCGCCGGGCCCGAGCCCGACGCCGTACAGCCGTCCCTTGTCCACCGGCTCGCTCATTCGGCCACGCTCGCAATGGCGTTGAGGGCCGCGGCGGCGATGGCGCTGCCGCCGCGCCGCCCGCGCACGATCAGGTGGTCGAGCCCGGAGGGGTGCGCGGCGAGGGCGTCCTTGGACTCGGCGGCGCCGATGAAACCGACGGGCACGCCGATGACGGCGGCCGGACGCGGGGCGCCCTCCTCCACCATCTCCAGCAGCCGGAACAGCGCGGTGGGCGCGTTGCCGACGGCGATCACGGAGCCCTCCAACAGGCCCCGGTCGCGCCAGACTTCGAGTGCGGCGGCGCTGCGCGTGGTGCCCATCTTCGCGGCGAGCTCCGGCACGGCCGGGTCGGAGAGGGTGCAGATCACGTCGTTGTCGGCGGGCAGCCGCTTGCGGGTGACGCCACTGGCGACCATCTGCACGTCGCACAGGATCGGCGCGCCGGCCTCCAGGGCGGCGCGGGCCCGCAGCACCACCTCGGGCGTGTACCCCAGGTCGCGGGGCAGGTCGGTCATCCCGCAGGCGTGAATCATGCGCACCGCGACCTGGGCGACCGAGGCGGGCAGCCCGGAGAGGTCCGCCTCGGCGCGGATCGTGGCAAAGGACTGGCGGTAGATCGCGGCGCCGTCCTTCTCGTACTCAAACACGGTGTACTCGCTCATTTCTTCACTGCGGCTTCGGACTCTGAGGGATCTCTGAGGGGTTCGCGTTGCGCGCGGCCGTTAGCCCGACCGCCAAGTCTGTTGGTGCGGGGGACAGTTCCCGCCCGTTCACGGACAGGCGGTATCCGTCCCCCGTGGCGAGGGCGTCCACCCACCGCGTCCCCCGCGGATGCCCGCACCTGCGCTCGCAGCCGGACCAGTGCACGGGCAGCTCGCCCGTCGCCACGTGGACGAGCGCACGGGCATCGGCGCGCACGTCCGCGAGGGACTTCGCGCAACCGGGCTTCCCCGTACAGGCAGTGACGGATCGCCAGGCGCTGTCGGAATCGGTGACGAGCCCGGGGTCGACGGCCGGGGCATCGCCGTGGACGACGATGCTGCGCCAGGGCGTGACCCGCAACTCTCCGGGCAGCGTCCGCCATTGGGCGGTGGTGAGCCGGCCGAGCGGGACCAGCACGCAGAGCGCGTCCGCGTGGACCCCGGGCTCGGGCGGCGGCGCGTACGGCCTCGGTGCTTGCGCCACGTACCGGGCGGGAATCCCGAGACCGTCCAACAGCCGCCCGAACTCGGCTACATCCAGGGCGTGTTCACCCGTCAGCTCCGCCACGCGCCAGGCCCGGGTCCCGGCGCCGTCCACCGCGTCGAGGAAGTGGTGGGCGGCCAGCAGGGCGGCCCGGGGCGCGTCCTCGGCCGCGACCTCGACTGCGTCGCGGGCCGCGCCGAGGCGCAGCAGCGTACGGCCGTCCGGGTCGGGTCCGAGGAGGGTGATGTCGGGGTCGAGCGCGGCGACGTCCCCGCGGCCGTCGTCGACGGCGAACAGGAACCGCCCGGACAGGGCGGCGACGCGGGCGTCGGCGCAGAGCAGCGCGTCGAGCGCCCTCGCCGGGGCGGGGTCGGCGAGCGGGGTGGCGACGATGTTGCGCACCCGCTCGTGGGCCGGGGCCGGGAGCAGCCCGGCCGCGTCGAGCAACTCGGCGAGCCCGCCACCGCACCCGTCGGCGAGGCCGCGCAGTTGTACGTTCCCGCGCGAGGTGAGCTCCAGGTGCCCGTCCCCGAACCGGTCGGCGGCGAGCGCCAGCGCGGCGGCCTGCGGCGCGGTCAGCAGCCCGCCGGGGATCCGCACGCGCGCCAGGAACCCGTCGTCCGCGGCGTGCAGCCGCAGCGCGCCGGGGCAGGCGTCACCGCGGTCCCGTATGACGGGTTCGTCCCGCGATGCGGCGACAGGGGGCTGGGGCATGGCGGCGAGCATACCCACGTTTCCGCTCCCCCGACCTGTGTCCGTCGCCACCCTGAGCACCCGGAACCCGCCACACCGTCACCTCCCACCCCGGTCCAGCCCCGCCCGACTTTCCCGTCCCCACCCGGCCGACCCGGCCCCGCACTGCCACCCCGTCCCCCCGTCCCACCCCGTCCCCACCCGGCCACCCCGTCCGCACCCGGCCAACCCGGCCCCGGTCGGCCAATCCGGCCCCGCCGGCGTTTGAGGCGCGGGGTCCGGGGCAGAGCCCCGGCAGCGGACCCGCACCCGACCCCGCACCCGCCCGCGCAGCACCGGCACCCCACCTCGCCCGGCCAGGGCAAAGGACCCCTAGGATGATCCCGGCGGCGCCACACGGTCCGCCATCGCCGAGGACGGCGACATGGGAGGAAGCCCGGTGCGATTCCGGCGCGGTCCCGCCACTGTGAACCCCGCGGAGCGACCCGCGGGGTGAGTCAGGAACTCCCGCTGTCCTCACTGCCCGGGGCGCGGAAACCCCGAGGAAGGCCTGCCGCCGCATGATCCTGCTGCTGTCGACGTCCGACACCGATCTGCTCAGCGCCCGCGCCGCGAACACCGCCGCCGCCACGGACGACTACCGCTTCGCGAACCCCTCCCGGCTCCCCCTCGACGACCTCCCCGCGCTCCTCGACGGGGTCGACCTGGTCGTCGTACGCCTCCTCGGCGGAATCCGCGCATGGCAGGACGGTCTCGACGTCCTCCTCGCCCCCGACCAGACCCGCCCCGTCGTCGTCCTGACCGGCGAACAGGCCCCCGACGCCCAGCTGATGGAGGCCTCCACGGTCCCCATCGGCATCGCGGCCGAGGCGCACGCCTACCTCGCGCACGGCGGCCCGGCCAACCTCGGCCAGCTGGCACGCTTCCTCTCGGACACGGTCCTCCTCACCGGCCACGGCTTCGAGCCCCCGGCCGCCGCCCCCACCTGGGGCCCCCTGGAGCGCGCCTCCGAGCAGACCACCGGCCCGGCCATCGCGGTGCTCTACTACCGGGCCCACCAGATGTCCGGCAACACCGCCTTCGTGCACGCCCTCTGCGACGCGATCGAGGCCCAGGGCGCCCGGCCCCTCCCCCTCTTCGTCTCCTCCCTGCGCACCCCGGAGCCGGAGCTCCTCCAGGCCCTGGAGTCCGCGGACGCGATCGTCACCACCGTCCTCGCCGCCGGCGGCACCAAGCCCGCCACCGCCTCCGCGGGCGGTGACGACGAGTCCTGGGACGCCGGCGCCCTCGCCGCCCTCGGCGTGCCGATCCTCCAGGCCCTGTGCCTGACCGGCTCCCGCTCCGCCTGGGAGGAGAACGACGAGGGCCTGTCGCCCCTCGACGCCGCCACCCAGGTCGCCGTGCCCGAGTTCGACGGCCGTCTGATCACGGTCCCGTTCTCCTTCAAGGAGCTCGACGAGGACGGCCTGCCCGCCTACGTGGCAGACCCCGAGCGCGCCGCCCGCGTCGCCGGCATCGCCGTGCGCCACGCCCGCCTGCGCCACACCGACCGCCGTGACAAGCGGATCGCGCTGGTCCTCTCCGCGTACCCCACCAAGCACTCCCGCATCGGCAACGCGGTCGGTCTCGACACCCCGGCCAGCGCCGTCGAGTTGCTGCGCACCCTCATCTCCCACGGCTACGACTTCGGCCCGGCCGCCGAGATCCCCGGCCTGGTCTCCGGCGACGGCGACGAGCTGATCCGCGCGCTCATCGAGGCCGGCGGCCACGACCAGGACTGGCTGACCGAGGAGCAGCTGGCCCGCAACCCGGTCCGGATCCCGGCGGCGGACTACAAGCGCTGGTACTCCGAGCTGCCCGCCGACCTCCGCGAGAGCGTCGAGGAGCACTGGGGCGAGGCGCCCGGCAACATGTTCGTCGACCGCTCCGCCAACCCGGAGGGCGACATCGTCCTGGCCGCCCTGCGCCGCGGCAACCTGCTGATCCTCATCCAGCCGCCGCGCGGCTTCGGCGAGAACCCGATCGCGATCTACCACGACCCGGACCTGCCGCCGTCGCACCACTACCTGGCGGCGTACCGCTGGATCCAGGCGGCGGCCGCCGACGGCGGCTTCGGCGCCGACGCGATGATCCACCTGGGCAAGCACGGCAACCTGGAGTGGCTGCCGGGCAAGAACGCCGGCCTGTCCGCCTCCTGCGCCCCCGACGCGGCCCTCGGCGACCTGCCCCTGATCTACCCGTTCCTGGTCAACGACCCGGGTGAGGGCACCCAGGCCAAGCGCCGCGTCCACGCCACGCTCATCGACCACCTCGTCCCGCCGATGGCGCGCGCCGAGTCGTACGGCGACATCGCCCGCCTCGAACAGCACCTGGACGAGTACGCGCAGATCAGCGCGATGGACCCGGCCAAGCTGCCGGCCATCCGCGCGCAGATCTGGACCCTGATCCAGGCCGCGAAGCTCGACCACGACCTGGGTCTGGCCGAACGCCCCGACGACGACGGCTTCGACGACTTCCTGCTGCACGTCGACGGCTGGCTGTGCGAGGTCAAGGACGCCCAGATCCGCGACGGTCTGCACGTCCTCGGCGGAGCCCCGACCGGCGAGTCCCGCGTCAACCTGGTCCTCGCGATCCTGCGCGCCCGCCAGATCTGGGGCGGTACGACGGCCCTCCCGGGCCTGCGCGAGGCCCTCGGTCTGGACGAGTCGGCGGCCACCCGTACCTCGGCGGACGCCATCGAGGAGCAGGCCCGCGCCCTGGTCCAGGCGATGGAGGAGGCGGACTGGTCCCAGGACGCGGTGGCCGCCGTCGCCGCCGGCCACCCGCAGCCGGTCGCCGACGTCCTCTCCTTCGCCGCCCGCGAGGTGGTCCCGCGTCTGGCCGGCACCACGGACGAGATCGCCCACGTGGTCTCGGCCCTGGACGGCAGGTTCGTCCCGGCGGGCCCCTCCGGTTCGCCGCTGCGCGGCCTGGTCAACGTGCTGCCCACCGGCCGCAACTTCTACTCGGTCGACCCGAAGGCCGTCCCCTCCCGCCTCGCGTGGGAGACGGGCCAGGCCCTCGCCGACTCCCTCCTCGCCCGCTACCGCGCGGACCACGACGACGAGTGGCCCGCCTCCGTCGGCCTGTCCCTCTGGGGTACGAGTGCGATGCGCACGGCGGGCGACGACGTGGCCGAGGCCCTCGCCCTCCTCGGCATCCGCCCGGTCTGGGACGAGGCCTCGCGCCGCGTGACGGGCCTGGAACCCATCCCGCTCGCGGAGCTCGGCCGCCCGCGCATCGACGTGACCCTGCGCATCTCGGGCTTCTTCCGCGACGCGTTCCCGCACGTCATCGGCCTCCTGGACGACGCGGTCCGACTCGCGGCCTCGCTGGACGAGCCGGCCGCGGACAACTTCGTCCGGGCCCACGCCCAGGCGGACCTGGCCGCCCACGGCGACGAGCGCCGCGCGACGACCCGTATCTTCGGCTCCCGCCCCGGCACGTACGGCGCGGGCATCCTCCAGCTCATCGACTCCCGCGACTGGCGCACGGACGCCGACCTGGCCGAGGTCTACACGGTCTGGGGCGGTTACGCGTACGGCCGCGGCCTGGAGGGCCGTCCGGCCCGCGAGGAGATGGAGACGGCGTACAAGCGCATCACCGTCGCCGCCAAGAACACGGACACCCGCGAGCACGACATCGCGGACTCGGACGACTACTTCCAGTACCACGGCGGCATGGTGGCCACGGTCCGCGCCCTGCGCGGCACGGCCCCCGAGGCCTACATCGGCGACTCCACCCGCCCCGAGACGGTCAAGACGCGCACCCTGGTCGAGGAGACGTCCCGCGTCTTCCGCGCCCGCGTGGTCAACCCCAAGTGGATCGAGGCGATGCGCCGCCACGGCTACAAGGGCGCCTTCGAGCTCGCCGCGACGGTCGACTACCTCTTCGGCTACGACGCCACGACCGGCGTCATCGCGGACTGGATGTACGACAAGCTCACGGAGACCTACGTCCTGGATCCGACGAACCGCGCCTTCCTGGAGGAGGCCAACCCCTGGGCCCTGCACGGCATCGCGGAGCGTCTCCTGGAGGCCGAGTCCCGCGGGATGTGGGAGAAGCCGGACCCGCAGATCCTCGAATCCCTCCGCCAGGTCTACCTGGACACGGAAGGCAACCTCGAAGCCGAAGCGGAGTAGGACTCCGACGCGGGGTCCGAAATGCGGACCGTCCTCCTCGCCCACGGAAAGGGCGAGGAGGACGGTCTTTTCGCTGCCATGTCCACGGACCCCGAATACGCGGACCGCGCCCGGCCGACTAGACCTTGACGGTCTGGTTCAGCGCGACGAGCGCCTGCGCCCACCGGGCGTACTTCAGCTGCCCGAAGTCGGCGACGGTCTTCACCCCGAACGCCTGGGCGAGCAGCTCGCCGTCCTTGTCGGTGACGCCCTTGAGCGCGGAAACGGGAGCCGAAAGCACCTCGGAGAGGGGCTTCTCGGCCCACGCCTTGTCGAGCACCTTGTCCAGATCGATAGCCATGGGTGTTCCCTCCCGGAACGCCGGAACCACAACACGGACAAACTAACCTAATCCGACAATCACCCCATGTCTCGACACCCCGGGACATGCCCGGGCGCCGACGCCGCCGAGTCGGACGCAATCCCTCGAAGGGGGTCATCGCCACCTCCGGGTGGTTCGAACGCCGTGTCACGGAGCCGTTCCCGGACGCCGCTTGGGGTCGACCGCCGGGGCGCAAGTGTGTGCGGGAGTTCGTTCCCCCGGGGCCGTGACGCCGCTCTGAACAGCCACGTTCTTGCGGCGTCAGTTCGTGGCCGTGACAGCTCGGGAGGAATCTTGCGATCCGTGCACGTACATGTGGTGTTCGACCAGGCATGGGGCGGGGGTGGCCGCGCATGAGGCTGCTCCGCAGGCCCGAGAAGGGCCGGCCCGCCGTCTCCGAGAGCGAACGGCGGCTCTTCGGCGGTCCGTTGCGCTACGAAGCCGGCTGGGCCGAGCACGAGTACGCCCAGTTGGAGAGCCGGCTCCTCACCACCCTGCGGGCCATGCCCCGCATGGCCCGCGGGACGCTGCGGCTCGCCTGGGAGTGCGACCGGCGGGCGCTGCTCACCGTCGCGGTCGCCGAGGCCGGGCAGGGGGTGACCGCCGCCGTCGGACTGCTCGTGCTGAGCGATGTGCTGCGGACCCTGCTCGGCACGGGGAGTCCCGGCGACCGGCTGTACGCGGCCGGGCCCGCGCTCGCCGTCGGGGTGCTGGTCGCCGTGCTCGGGGCCGTCCTGGCCTCGCGGTCGACGGCGGCGGCCGGACGCCTGGAGCCCAAGGTGGAGCGGGCCGCGCACGAGCAGTACCTGAAGGCCGCCGTCGAGGTGGAACTGGAGGCCATCGACGACGGGGAGTTCCGGCGGCTGCTCGACAGCGCCCAGTGGGGTCCGCCCTCCGCACGCCGCACGGTGGGGGCGTGCGTGGCCACGCTGGGCGGGGTCGTCTCCCTGCTGGCCACCGGCGGGGTGCTGACCGTGCTGCACCCGCTGCTGCTGCCCATGCTGGTGCTGATCGCCGCGCCGCGCGGCTGGGGTGCGATGCGGGTGGCGCAGCGCCGGTACCTGTCCATGATCACCTGGGTGGAACACGTCAGGGCCGCCCGGCTGATCGGCCAGCTGCTGATCTCCCGTACGTCGGCCCCCGAGGTACGGGTGCACGGGGTCGGCCGCCATCTGCTCGGCCACTACCGCAACATGGGCGAGCACGCCGAGGGCGAGGCCACCCGCCTCGCCCGGGACAAGGCGGCGACCGAGCTCCTCGCCGCCGCGCTGTCCGGGGTGGCGGCGCTGGTCACGTACGGGGCGATGGGGGCGCTCATCGTCACCGGGCGGATGGACCTGGCCGTCGCCGGTACCGCGGTGATCGCGGTGCGCACCGGGTCGGCGAGCCTGGGCGCGCTCGTCGCCACCACCAACACCCTGCACGAGGAGTCCCTGTACGTACGGGACCTGGAGCGGTTCGTGGCCGAGGCCGGGCGGCGGGCGATCCCGACCGGCGGGCAGGCGCTGCCCGAGCGGCTCTCCGCCGTACGGCTCGACGGGGTCTGCTTCCGCTATCCGGACCGGAACGAGCCCGCGCTGTCGGAGGTCTCCCTCGCCATCGAGGCGGGCACGGTCGTCGCCCTGGTCGGGGAGAACGGGTCGGGCAAGAGCACCCTCGTCAAACTCCTCGCCGGCCTCCACCTGCCCGACTCCGGGTCACTGACCTGGGACGGCGTGGACGTGAGGGACGCCGACCGGGAAGCCGTCTTCGACCGGGTCGCCCTCCTGACCCAGGACTTCGAGCGCTGGCCGGTGACCGCCCGTACCAACATCGCCATCGGAAGGCCCGGAGAGGAGGATCCGGATCGGGCCGTGGAGCAGGCCGCCGAGGTGGTGGCCGCGGCACGCTACGCCGGGGCCGACCGGATCGTCGACAAGCTGCCGCACGGCTACGAGACCCTGCTCGCCCGGGTGTTCCGGGGCGCGTCGGAGCTGTCCGGCGGGCAGTGGCAGAAGTTCGGCCTGGCCCGTACGCGCTTCCGCGACGCCCGCGTCATCGTCGTGGACGAGCCCACCTCGGCCCTGGACCCGGAGGCGGAGATCGCCGCGTTCGAGTCCATCCGGGGCCTGGCGGGACCGGAGCGGGCGGTGGTCCTGGTGACGCACCGGATGTCCGGGGTGCGGTACGCCGACGTCATCCACGTACTGCACGAGGGGCGACTCGTCGAACAGGGCGGCCACGAGGAACTGTTGGCCCTCGACGGCCGGTACGCCTCGATGTACCGGATGCAGGCCGAGCAGTTCGGCCGGCACCCTTCTATCCCACGACAGGCACACGAACGACAGAAGGACACATCCATCACCTGATGAAGTGAACTTCCCCTTGTCGCAGCGGCGGCAGGGGTAGGGCACTGCTGATCTCGTGCGGGGGCCGGAGCGAAGCGGCCCCCGTACCCACGAGCGAAAGGCCCCGCCCGCTGTGACGCAGCCGTTCCGACTGCCCGACTTCTACGTGCCCCACCCGGCGCGACAGAACCCCCACTACGAGGCCGCGAGGGTCCACACCAAGCAGTGGGCGCGCGACTTCGGGATGCTGGAGGGTTCCGGCGTCTGGGAGGAGCGCGACCTCGACTCGCACGACTACGCGCTGCTGTGCGCCCACACCCACCCCGATTGCGACGGCGACGCGCTGTCGCTGGTCACCGACTGGTACGTGTGGGTGTTCTTCTTCGACGACCACTTCCTGGAGACGTTCAAGCGGACGAAGGACCGTGCGGGCGCCCGGGAGTACCTCGACCGGCTCGCCGCCTTCATGCCGATGGATCTCGCGCGGGGGTTCCCCGAGCCGACCAATCCCGTCGAGGCGGGGCTCGCCGACCTGTGGGCGCGGACCGTGCCCGCGATGTCGATCGACTGGAGGGAACGGTTCTCCGAATCGACGCGGAACCTCCTCGACGAGTCCATGTGGGAGCTCGCCAACATCGACATCGGTCGCGTCGCGAACCCCCTCGAATACATCGAGATGCGCCGCAAGGTGGGCGGCGCCCCCTGGTCGGCCGGACTGATCGAGTACGTGTCCGCCGAGGTCCCGTCACGCGTCGCGCACGCGCGGGCCCTCAAGGTGCTGCGCGACGCGTTCTCCGATGCCGTGCACATCAGGAACGACCTGTTCTCCTACCAGCGGGAAGTGACCGAGGAGGGCGAACTCTCCAACGCCGTGCTGGTGTTGGAGACCTTCCTCGGCTGCACCACCCAGGAGGCCGCCGAGGCCGCGAACGACCTGCTGACCTCCCGCCTCCACCAGTTCGAGCAGACGGTGTTCACCGAGCTGCCCCAGCTCTTCGTCGACCACGCCCTGGACCCCGCCGAGATCACGGCCGTCCTCGGCTACGTCAAGGGGCTGCAGGACTGGCAGTCCGGCGGCCACGAATGGCACATGGTCTCCAGCCGCTACATGAACGAGGGGGCGAGGCGCACCTCCCCCGCCACCCTGCCCTTCCTCCCCGGCGGGCTCGGCACGAGCGCGCTGGACCTGCGGTCCGTCTTCGTCAAACGCTCGATGGAGCTGCGGCGCCGCTCCTTCACCCACGTCCCCTTCGAGCGCACCGGGCCCTCGGTCGTCCCCGAGATCCACATGCCGCACGAGCTCAGGCTCAGCCCGCACCTGGCCCGCGCCCGCGAGGAGTCGGTGGCCTGGTGCCGGGACATGGGCCTGCTGGAGCCCCAGCCCGGCGATCCCGGTTCCGTCGTCTGGGACGAGGAGAAGCTGCGCGGGTACGACTTCGCGCTCTGCTCGGCCGGCATCGACCCGGACGCCTCGCCCGAGGAGCTGTTCCTCAACGCGTGCTGGCTGAGCTGGGGCACGTACGCCGACGACTACTACCCGCTGGTCTTCGGCCGCGGCCGGGACCTGGCGGCGGCCAAGACGACCACGGCGCGCCTGATCGCGATGACGCCCGTGGACCACGCCGAGCAGCCCGTGCCGGTGACGGCGATGGAGCGGGCGCTGTGCGATCTGTGGGTCCGCACCACGATCGACATGTCCCCGGGCCAACGCACCGAGTTCCGCGCGACGTTGGTGGAGCTGCTGGAGAGCTGGGTGTGGGAGGTGGACAACCAGATCCAAAACCGCGTCCCGGACCCGGTGGACTACGCCGAGATGCGCCGCCTCACGTTCGGCTCCCGCCTCACCATGTACCTGTGCCGGCTGGGATACCAGGGCCGGGGCATTCCCGAGGGGATCTACGCCTCGGGGACGATCCGCTCCCTGGAGAACGCCGTCTCGGACGCCGCCTGCCTGATCAACGACATCTTCTCCTACCAGAAGGAGATCGAGGTCGAGGGCGAGCTGCACAACCACATCCTGGTGACCCGCAACTTCTTCGACATCGGCTATCCGGAGGCCCTGGACATCTGCCATGCGCTGATGACCCAGCGCACGGAGGAGTTCGAGCACATCGTGGCGAACCAACTCCCCCTGCTCTACGAGGACTGGAAGCTCGGAGCCGACGCCCGGGCCGCCGTGGACGCGTACGTCGGCGAGCTGGAGAACTGGCACGCGGGGATCCTCAACTGGCACCGCGGCACACGCCGGTACCGACCGGAGGACCTGTACCGGCTGCCCGACGCCCTGTCGACGCGGATCCGCCGGCCCGGTTTCGGCATGTCGGCGGCCCGGATCTCCCTGCCCGCCTGAGCCGTCGCTCAGAACTCGTCGGCGGTGTGCGGCAGCAGTCCGTTCCCCGTCGCCAGGGCCGCGTCCAGCGCCGCCGCCGCGCCGGGCGCGTGCTCCCGTACGAGCCCGGCCGCGACGAGTTCGACGACCCGGGTCCCACCCAGGTAGCAGGCGGCCAGTTCGCGTACGTCCAGGGCCAGGTCGGGGGCGGTGTCCGCGTGCTCGTACGCCGCCCCGGCCGGCCCCGCCTTCAGCCGGAACCGCCCGGCGTTGGCGGGCAGCCGTACGTCGTGCACTTCCAGTACGAGTTCCACGGGCGCGGCCCAGGACCGGGCGGTCAGCGCCGCCCCCACGTCGACCAGGCGGAGCCAGAGCGCGGGGAACTGGGCGGTGACCCGGACCTGGTCCCGGTCGGCGGCGAAGTGCAGCAGCGGGTCGTCCACCGGCCGGCCCCAGGCGGTGACCTTGCCGGTGAGGTCGAGGGAGGCCATGCACTCCCACAGGGCGGCGGCCACCGCGGGGGTCTCGGCCTCCAGCTCCTCCACGCGGACCAGGCCCGGCGCGCGGACGGGTCGGGAGCTGTCCTCCGCCTTGGTGCGGTAGACCACGTAGCCGGCGATCGGCTCGCCCGGGTCGCCGAGGACGATGATCCGGGGCGGGCTCAACTCGTCGTCGTCCTCGGCCTGTTCGCACAGCCACTCCTCGTGCCAGCGGGCCGGGCTGCGGGTCGGGCGGCCGGCCCGCACGGCGCGGGCCGCGTCGTGGAAGGGGGCGATCTCCGCGAAGGCCCCGGCGGGGTCGACGAGGCGCAGCGGGCGGGGGTCCGGGGCCAGCCGCAGGGCCAGCGGGCGGGTGGAGTCGATCTCGACGGTGACTCCGGTGGTGGCGCTGCCGAAGCCGAAGCGGCCGTAGATGGCGGCCTCGGAGGCCCACAGCGCGGCGATCGGGCTGCCCGTGGCCGCGGCGTACCCCAGGGTCTCCGCCATCAGCCCGGTGAGCACGCCGCGGCGGCGGTGGGTGGGGGCGACGGAGACGAAGGTGAGCCCGGGGCAGGGCAGGTCCGCCCCGGGCACCGAGAGCCGGAAGTCGTGCGCGGCCATGAAGCCGACCAGGGCGTCCCCGTCGTAGGCGCCGGTCCGGCGGCAGCGCGTCAGCAGTGCGTGGTGCCTCTCCCGCGCCTCCTTCTCGGGGCGATCGTGGAAGACCAGGTACGCGAGCTCCAGAGCGCGGTCGATGTCTGCCTCGGGTACCTCACGGATGTCCACCATGATCGCGAGACTAATCGGTCATCCCGGACCGGTCACACCAAAATGGCCTGATGTGCACGTTTGGCCAGTTCACGCACCCCCGGCCGGCCGCCCCGCCCCGACCGCCGGCGTCAGCCGGCCGTCGGGCCCGTCCAGCCGGCGGGGACGTGGCCGAGGCGGACGCGCTGCGGGTGGTCGCCCACCGGGACGGACACCCGCTTGGTCCCGGTGGCGAAGTCGATGGCCGTGATCCGGTCGGCCCCGCTCTCGGAGATCACGCAGGAGGTGCCGTCGCCGTCGACGGTGGCCCAGTACGGCTTGTCGGCGGGCACGAGCGGCCCCTCGGTGAGGGTGGCCCGGTCCACGACGGTCGCGTAGTCGTCCATGGTGCCCGCGATGCAGAGCTTGGAGCCGTCCGGGCTCATGGACATGCCGTGGTGGCGGGAGTCGTTGACCCACTTGGTCCGGTCGGTGGTGGTGGCGGGGTTCGCGGGCAGCATCTTGAGGCGGGTGATCCGGTCCGAGGCCACGTCGTACTCCAGGAAGCCGTTCAGGAACGACACCTGGAAGTAGAACTTCGACTCGTCGGGGCTGAAGGAGACGGGCCGTACCGCGTCGGAGAGGTCGGGGCGGCCGAAGGCGTCCAGCCGCTCCCGCATGTCGATCACCCGGACCGTGCGGAAGGTCTGCGCGTCGACGATCGTGATCTTCCGATCACCCTTCGTCCAGTCCAGCCAGGGCGCGTCGAGGGCGGACGTCACGTCCCCGATGGCGCTGTTCCACAGGAAACGGCCGTCGCGGCTGAAGACGTTCTCGTGCGGCTTGTCCCCGGTGGCGAAGGAGCCGACCTGCCTGCCGGTGGCGATGTCGAGGACGTGCACGGTGTTGGCGGTGGAGGCGGAGACCGCGACCCTCGTCCCGTCGGGCGAGACCGCCATGTGGTCGGCGCGGTAGCCGGCCACGGGGAAGCGCCAGTTCACACGGCCGGTGCGCACGTCGATGGAGACGACGTCGGCGAAGCTGGGCCGGGAGGCGACCACGGCCGTGCCGTCGGGGGTGGTGTACATGTCGTCGACGAACTGGTCGTGACCCTCGCCGGCGGTCTGCCGCACCCCGAGGAAGAAGGCGAGCTTGACGGGGTTGAGGTAGATCTCCCGCAACCGCTCCGCCTTGTCGGGGATCACGTCGATCCGGCCGATCTTCGCGAGGTCTCCGGTGGAGGCGAGGACGTCGGCGGTGCCCTCCCAGTTGTTCCCGACGAAGAGCACCTCCCGCAGTCCGTCGCCGGGAGCCCCGACCGCCGGAGCGGCGGCGGCCGGCACGGCGGCGGTGAGGAGTGCGGCCGCGGCCAGCACGCCCAGGGTTCGCAGGGTACGTATCATCCGCTCGGCTCCGGTGTGGGGGAAGGGATGGAGAGAGTGCCTCCTGTTACCGGCCGGTAAAATAGACGGAACGTCAAAAGGGCGCAACCCCTTGGGAGTTGCGCCCCGTCGTCCGTGAAATCCGGGCCGTCAGGCGACGGACCCTATCCGGCCGTTCGCCTTCTTCGACGGGTCCGGGTGGATCGGGGTGTGCGCGCCGGCCAGGGAGACGCCGCTGCCGCCGCGCCGGTTGGCGACGATCTCGGCGGCGATGGACAGCGCGGTCTCCTCCGGGGTCCGGCCGCCGAGGTCCAGGCCTATCGGGGATCGCAGCCGGGCCAGTTCCAGCTCGGTGACGCCGGCCTCGCGCAGCCGCCGGCTGCGGTCCTCGTGGGTGCGGCGCGAGCCCATGGCGCCGACGTACGCGACCGGAAGCCTGAGGGCCGCCTCCAGGAGCGGGACGTCGAACTTGGCGTCGTGGGTGAGCACGCACAGGACGGTACGGCCGTCCAGGTCGCCGTCCGCGGTCTGGGCCTCCAGGTAGCGGTGCGGCCAGTCGACGACGATCTCGTCCGCCTCGGGGAAGCGGGTCCTCGTCGCGAACACCGGCCGGGCGTCGCACACGGTCACCCGGTAGCCGAGGAACTTGCCGATCCGCACCAGGGCGGAGGCGAAGTCGATGGCCCCGAAGACGATCATCCGCGGGGGCGCGACGCTGGACTCGACCAGCACCTTGAGCGGCTCTCCGCAGAGCCGGCCGTCGGCGCCGATCTCCAGCACTCCGGTCGCGCCGGCGTCGAGCATCGCGCGGGCCTCGTCGGCGACGGCCCGGTCCAGCTCCGGGTGTCCGCCGAGGGCGGCACCGGGTTGCGGCAGGGCGGCGAGCGTGCCCTCGTACGAGCCGTCCGCGCGGACCAGGAGCGCTCCGCCCATCAGGCCCGCGGGGCCCTCGGCGACCCTCGCCACGGCCGCGGCCTCGCCGCGGGACGCGGCCTCCAGGGCGGACGCGAAAACGGCCCGCGCGGGAGAACCCACGCGGACCGGGGTGACGAGGATGTCGATGATTCCGCCGCAGGTCAGACCCACGGCGAAGGCGTCGTCGTCGCTGTACCCGAAGCGCTCCAGGACGGTCTCGCCGTCCTCCAGCGCCTGGAGGCACAGGTCGTACACCGCGCCCTCCACGCATCCACCGGAAACCGATCCGATCGCCGTCCCCTCGCCGTCGACGGCGAGGGCGGCCCCGGGCTGCCTCGGGGCGCTTCCGCCGACCGCCACGACCGTGGCGACTGCGAACTCGCGCCCCTGCCGGACCCACCGGTTCAGTTCCTCGGCGATGTCCAGCACGGCGGCCTCCTGGGAGGTTTTCTCGGATCCGGTGTCGGATGCGTGGAGGGTCAGGTGGTGATCACTCCCCCGGCTTACTTGACGCCGAGCCAGCCCTCGATCGGGTGCAGGGCGAAGTAGATCAGGAAGATACCGGTGAGCACCCACATGAAGGCACCGACCTCGCGGGCCTTGCCCTGCGCGACCTTGATGGCGACGTAGGAGATGACACCGGCGGCGACACCAGCGGTGATCTGGTAGGTGAACGGCATGATCACGACGGTCAGGAAGACCGGGATCGCGGTCGCGCTGTCGGCCCAGTCCACGTGGCGGGCGTTCTGCATCATCATCGCACCGATGACGACCAGGGCGGCGGAGGCGACCTCACCCGGGACGATCTGGGTGATCGGGGTGAAGAAGAGGCAGGCGGCGAAGAAGAGGCCGGTGACGACGGAGGCGAGGCCTGTGCGGGCTCCCTCACCGACGCCGGTGGCGGACTCGACGAAGACGGTCTGGCCGGAACCACCCGCGATACCACCGATGGCGCCACCGGCACCGTCGATGAAGAGCGCCTTGGACAGACCCGGCATGCGGCCCTGCTCGTCGGCCAGCTTGGCCTCGGTACCGACACCGATGATGGTCGCCATGGCGTCGAAGAAGCCGGCGAGGACCAGGGTGAAGACGATCATGCCGACGGTCATGACGCCGACGTCGCCCCAGCCGCCGAACTCGACCTTGCCGAAGAGCGAGAAGTCGGGCATCGAGATGGCCGAGCCGGAGAGGACCGGAGGACCGTTCTTCCAGGCCTTGGCGTCGATGTCGACGACGGCGTTCAGGATCGCGGCGAGGACGGTGCCGCCGACGATGCCGATGAGGATCGCGCCGCGGACCTTGCGGGCCTGCAGCATGAAGATCGTCAGCAGGGTGATGCAGAAGAGGAACACGGGCCAGCCTGCGAGCTCACCGGCCGCACCCAGCGTGACGGGGGGAGCGAATTCCCCGCCGTTGCCGACGAAACCGGCCTTGACCAGGCCGATCAGCGCCACGAAGAGGCCGATGCCCATCGTGATGGCGTGCTTGAGCGCGAGCGGGATGGCGTTCATGATCATCTCGCGGAGGCCGGTGACGACCAGGAGACAGATCACGACGCCGTACATCACGCACATGCCCATGGCCTGCGGCCAGGTCATCTGCGGAGCGACCTGCGAGGACAGCACACCGGACACGGAGAGTCCGGCTGCGAGCGCGAGCGGCACCTTGCCGACGAAGCCCATGAGGAGCGTGGTCAGGGCGGCGGCGAAGGCCGTGGCCGTGATCAGGGCCTTCTGGCTCATGGTGTCTCCGGCGACGTCCTTGCCGGAGAGGATGAGCGGGTTGAGCAGGAGGATGTACGCCATCGCCATGAAGGTCGTGATACCGCCACGAACCTCATTGCCGATGTTGGACCCTCTGTGGGTTATGTGAAAGTACCGGTCGAGCCAAGAACGCCCGGCGGGGTTCAGAGAGCCGTCACCGGCTTCATCCGCACTGGTCTTGGGCTCCACAGACGACTGGGTCATGGTGCCTAACTCCCAAGGTTCAAAGGGGCACCCGCAAGAAGATTGAAGACGCGGGATTTGGGAAACTGCGTTGGCTGCACGACCCGGGGTGACGGCCCGAGGCGACGCGAGATTTCATTGCGTGTACTGCGGGTAGTGCGGGGGTGACCCGCTGGTACTACGTGTTTTTTGCAGGGGTACTGCCAGGTGAAGGGACCGCGAGCGGTGCGGCACTTCGTGTTGCTCCGGGCGGTGCGGCGGCAAGTGTGACGTTCCCGTGTCACACCGCCCGGAAGTCTCAGGGGGTTCCGGGGCCTGTCGGCACCCGCACCGCTCCGTCCTGGAGAATCCCGGTGAGGATTTCCGGCCGGCCACCCGCGATCGACGAGGCCGGTGGGCTCTCCGCCTGGGCGGCGAGCGCCTCCTTCCGGCCTTTGGGGCGAAGGAAGTCCATGAGCGGCTCTCTTCTACGTCATCGGAGCGTTCACTTCAAGCCAGGAAGCCGACGCCTCTCGACTGGTCGTTCACGTGTTGTTAATGCGGTGTGGAGTCAGTACACAAGCCGCGCGTCCCCCGAGTGCAGTCACCGAAACCATGAAGGAGTTGGCTGAGGGGCTCCCTCGTCTTGTAGATTCGTATGAAAGGCAGGACGCGACAACCTGCCCGATTTCCAACGGCAACAACGAGACAGATCGGCGGCGACATCATGCGGCTGCGCGCACTGCTGGAAACCGAGGCGCTGGGGCTGCGGCTGCTGGGCGGCGAGGAAGAGCTCGACCGTACCGTCCGCGGGGTCATGACGACCGACCTGCGCGATCCCAGCCGATACCTGTCCGGAGGTGAGCTCGTCCTCACCGGCCTGGCATGGAGACGAAATTCAGCCGATTCCGAGCCGTTCGTACGACTGCTCGCGAGCGCGGGCGTCGCCGGGCTCGCGGCGGGCGAGGCCGAGCTCGGGGACATCCCGGACGATCTGGTTTCGGCCTGCGTCCGCAACCGTCTGCCGCTGTTCGCAGTGAACGAGGACGTTGCATTCGCCACGATCACGGAATACGTGGTGCGGCAGGTTTCGGGGGAGCGTGCCGGCGACCTCGCGGCCGTGGTCGACCGGCACCGCCGTCTGATGACCTCGGGTCCCGCGGGCGGCGGTCCCGATGTGGTGCTGGATCTGCTCACCACGGACCTCGATCTCCGGGCCTGGGTGCTGTCCCCGACGGGCCGGCAGATCGCCGGAGCGGGCGAACCACTGGCGCCGGGGGTGTGCGCTGCACTGGCGAGCGAGCACCTCGCGGCGGTCCGGACGGGCCGCAGGGGACCGCACCGGATCTCCATCCAGGGTATTACCTACTCGCTCTTCCCGATCAGGGGAGCCGGGCGCGGCCCCACCGGTCCGGCCCCGAAGGACGTGCGCGAGAGCGTGCTGTCGGACTGGCTGCTGGCCGTGGAGGCGGACGCCGGCGACTGGCCCGCCGAGCGCCTCGACCTGCTCCAGGGCGTCACCCAGCTGATCGCCGTCGAGCGCGACCGGCGGGACGCGGCGCGCACGGTGCGCCGCCGCCTCGCGCAGGAAGTCCTCGAACTGGTCCAGACGGGTGCCCCGCCCGCCGAGATCGCAGCCCGCCTGCGGGTGGCGGCCCCCGTGCTGCTGCCCGGCGTCGGCGGCGCCCCGCACTGGCAGGTCGTGGTGGCCCGCGTCGACTGGGACGGCGGGGACATCCCCGGCGGCCCGGTGGCCCAGTCGCTGCTGGAGGAGATCCTCGTCGACCCGTCCGTGTCGGGGCCGGAGCCCTCCGACCGGATCGCGGTGGCCCATGCGGGTGACGAGGCCATCGCGCTGGTGCCGCTCCCCTCGCTGCCCGGGGAGACCTCCGAGGACCGGGGCCCGGACTCGGCGCTGCACGCCGACGAGCTGCTGGCGGCCGTACGCGACCCGCTGCAGGCCGGTCTGTCGGACGACGGCCGGCTCACGCTGGGCGTCAGCGCGGCCGTGCACTCCGCCGAGGGGCTGCGCGGGGCGCTGGAGGAGGCCCGGCACGCCCGCCGGGTCGCCGCGGCCCGCCCGGGCCGGGTCTGCGCGGCCGGCCACCACGAGCTGGCCTCGCACGTGCTGCTGCTGCCGTTCGTGCCGGACGACGTGCGGCGCGCGTTCACGGCGCGGCTGCTGGACCCGCTGCGGGACTACGACCGGCGCCACCGGGCGGAGCTCATCCCGACGCTGGAGGCGTTCCTGGACTGCGACGGTTCCTGGACCCGCTGCGCGACGCGACTGCACCTCCACGTCAACACGCTGCGTTACCGGGTCGGGCGAATCGAGCAGTTGACGGCGCGCGACCTGTCGCGGCTGGAGGACAAGCTGGACTTCTTCCTCGCACTGCGCATGAGCTGACCCATTCCGGCCGTACGCAGGCCGTATCCCATCCGCCCCCGCCCGGTCCGCCGGCCGGGGGCGGCTGACGAGGTGTCCGGACTTTGTGAAAGAGTTCACCCGACCCCTTGGCCGGAGCCGTCGATCCGTGCTCTCATTTCGCCCCAGGGCTCGACGACGTGCTGCTTGATTGCTTTGGGGAGGGCAATGTGGCGGAGACCGCCATGTCCGGTGCCGGATCCACGGGGGGAGAAGACCCCCTCCAGCGGGCGATATGGCGACTGCGTTCGCGCGGCTGTTGGACCGACGCGGCCGCGCTGCTGACGCCCCGCGCGGGCGAGACCCCGAAGCCGGGGGCGGCCGTCCAGCGGACCGCACTGCTGGTCGAGAGGTGCCTGTTCACGGGGCAGGGCTGGGCCGAGGCCGAGGACGCGCTGCGGGTCGCCGAAGCGGTGTCGCAGGACGACGACGACCGCGGCGCGGCGGCCTGCGAGCGGGGCCAGCTGGCCTACGCGGCGACCGTGCTGGGCGTACGCGACCGGGCCGACGAGGCCCGTTCCGCGCTGGGCCGGGCGGCGGCGCTGCTGTCCCCGGGATCCCGGACCCGCCCGCTGCTGGACTTCCGCCGGGGGCTGGTCGCCGAGCACCTGGCGGACGCCCCGCAGTCGGCCAGGCCGGCGTACCGGCGGGCCCACGCGGGGGCCGAGGCGCACGGGGACGTACTGCTGCTGTCCTTCACGTGGCGGCACCTCGCGGCGCTGGCCCTGCGGGACGGGGAGGTGGCGGAGGCCCGCAAGGGCTTCCTGGAGTCCCTCCGCATCCGGGAGGAGCTGGGTTTCCTGGTCGGCACGGCCCCGGCGCTGGCCGCCCTGGCCGAGGCCGAACCGGAGCCGGAGGCGACGCGTCTACGCGCGGAGGCCCGGCGCCTGTTCCACCTGCTGGGCGGCATCCCCACCTGGCTGGCGGACCAACTCTCCCCGACGCCGTCCCCCGCGGGTTAGCTCCCGCGGGGCCGGGCGCGCGATCCGCTGCGGGGCGGCTCCTGGGGGCGGCTCCCGCGTCGGGTGCGGGGGCGGGTGCGGCACCGGTGCCGGGGGGGCTCTGCCCCCGGACCCCCGCGCCTCAAACGCCGGCGGGGCTGGATTTGCCCTCCGGGCAAAACAACCCCCCCCGGGCACAAACCGCCCGGCGCGCCCGGGTAGGCCCAGGTCGGCCGGGGGCCGGCAGCGGCCTCCGGCGG
>NZ_JBIAUK010000040.1:0-69590 GCF_042892775.1 Streptomyces sp. NPDC001717
GGAAATCCATGAGACATCGGGAAGACTCGTTTCACTCGAAGCCGATTAAACCCATCGATTCACCTTGCCACGCGCTTTCTACCCTCTCCAGCACACCAAGCCATTCGAGTGAGCGACTACGCCAGAAGCCGCGCCGAGCACCCCGGCGTGTATGGCATGGAGCCGCGGCGGGCCCACCCAGCCCGGCCCAAGGCCGGGTTACTTCCTTCGCCCCGCAGGGGCGGGCCCCCGGCGCGAAGCGCCTTCAAAGGGGCCCGGGAGCGAAGCGACCTGCCCGAAGGGCAGCGCCTTTCGCCCGCCCGTGCCCGAAGGGCACTTGAGGGGCGGGCCAGCCCGCAGGGCTGTCCATCAACCCCCATTAGGCATACAAAAGGGGGGCGGCGAATCCGCCGCCCCTTTCACCTATCCGGCCTATCGGCCCGCCTCTCACCGCTCCCACCCCGGGAGCGCGCCCGGCAGTTCGCAGGCCATGTCACCCCACGAGCAAACCGCGCTCGCGCACGAAGCCCAACCACGACTCGCGAGGATCACCCCGCCCCCGCACACCGGGCAACGGTGCTCCGGAGCCGCAGGCTTGACCCGCCATCCGAAGCGCGCCGCCACCTCTGGGGCCGGAGACTCAAGGCAGGTCCGGGTGACGTCGTCGAGGGTCGCGGCGGGGTTCTCCAGAGTGGTCAGGACCGCGCACACCGCGAGCGTCACCGCGTGGGCCTCCGCCTCGGACAGCGTGAGCCCGTCCAGGACGAGGGCAGCGCCCCGGTGCACCGCCGCAAAGGCCCCCTCCAGGCCGTACGCGACCGCCTCAGGCTCGTCCACGGTGTAGCCGAGCAGACCGTCCCGGGAGACGGCCCACGACTCCTCAGGGTCCAACTCAAGGTCCCGCACATCGAGCAGGTGCCCACACGCCAGACACCGGAACAGCCGGGTCGGCTCAGCCCGGTACGAGGAGGGGGAACCGGCCGGGCACTGCGAGCAGTAGAGCACCGTCATGGGCACGGGCATGGTCATGGGGGCGGCCTTCCGCTAGAGGCTTCTGGGGCGTGTCCCAGGAGGCCGCGCGGTGCCCCGCGCTTTTTGACCCGGTGCGCGCCGAAGGCGCAGGGCCAACAACTTTTTGCCGGAAAAGGCGCCGCAGGCGCCCGGCAAAAAGCGGTCCGCGCCAGCGGACCGAAATTGCCGGTGAACGCGCCCGAAGGGCGCCCGGCAATTTCGCCCGCAGGGCCCGCCAGGGCCCGGAGGGCGGCGCGGGGCACCGTGTGGCACCCTGGGCCACGCCCCAGAAAAAGGCCTGAACCCGCACTCAATACTTCGCTGCGCCTCGTCCGCCCTGCGCTATTACAAGCCCCGAGCAGCGCCCGGGGCCGCACAATGATCCTGCGCGGCGGCGCGGTGTGCGTCGCGGAGCGGACCGTGCGCGTCTATCGCGCCCACGTGGCGCTGTGACCCGTCCCGTACGGCCCCCCCGGTACGCCAGCGGCTGGTGAGTGCGCGCCATCGAAGATTAAGCAGAGGGCCCGCGCCATGGGCGCGGGCCCTCTGCTTGCTGCGAGTCCCGCGCCGCCTAGTAGGCGTAGCTGCTGTCTGCGGCGGCGGTGACGCGGGAGATGCCGCTGTCGGCGGGCAGGGCGGTGGCGGAGCCGGTGGCGGGGGGCGTGGTGGTGGTGCCGTCGCCGAGCTGTGCCTTGGTGTTGGCGCCCCAGCCGATCACGGACCCGTTGTCGAGAGCGGCGATCGTGTGGGTGGTGCCGCTGGCGATGGACTGCACGCCCATGCGGGTGTCGAGGGTGACCGGGGTGGTGCGGTCGGTGGTGGTGCCGTCGCCGATCTGGCCGTGGGTGTTGGAGCCCCATCCGGCCAGGCTGCCGTCATACAGGAGCGCAAAGGATGAGGAACCACCGGCGAAGATCTTGGATACATCGTCCAGGGAGGCCACGGCGAGAGGCTTGGCGCTGTCGTCGACGGAGTCCGCTCCGAGCTGACCCTCCGCTCCCCGGCCCCATGCCTGGACGATGCCGTCGGCAGTGAGGGCGAGGACATGGGCGGTGCCGGCGGCGATCTGAGCGATGTCGGTCAGGTCCGGGACCTGCTGCGGGGTGGGGCGGTCGGCGGTGGCGCCCAGACCGAGACGGCCGTTCGCGCCCCAGCCCCAGGCCCACAGGGTGCCGTCCTGACGCAGGGCCAGGCTGAATCCCTCGCCAGCCGCGACGGCCTTCACCTTGTCCAGGCCCTCCACGGGGACGGGCGCCTTTTGGATGCCGCCGGTCGTGCCGGTGCCGAGCTGGCCGTGGGCGTTGTCGCCCCACGCCAGGACCCGGCCACCCTCCACGGCCAGCACGTGGTCACGGCCCGCCGCCACCTGCGTCACCCCTGACAGGCCCGCCACCGCGGCCGGGTGCGACTGCGCGACCGTGCTGCCGTTGCCGAGCTGCGCCTTCCCGTTCGCACCCCAGGACTTGACGGTGCCGTCGGCGAGCAGTGCGACAGCGAATCCCTCGCCGGCCACCAAGGACCTCACCTCCGCCCGCGCGAGCCCCGTGACCGCTGCGGGCTGCTGCCGGGCTGCGGTCGAACCATTGCCGAGCTGTCCTTCAGCGTTGACGCCCCACGCCTGCACCCACGGATCCGTAGCCATATCCCGACTCCCTCAATCGCTTCATTCGGCGCTCCAGAACCCTCTGCAACGCACCGGTGCCCCCACCCTTTAGGACACACACCGTCCCGGTTGAGAAACGCTCCGTAATGGCTGCGAGATTGGCCGACATGCGGCCCCCTGGCTCAATTGATCGCGTGCCTTCGAAGTTTGAGTGCACCTCTGAGGCTGCCTGCCGGTGCGTGTGGTCGCGCCCGAGAGGACCCCAGGCGCGACCACACGGCCGAAGGGCGCTACTCGGGACGGACCTGTGCGGCCTGCATACCCTTCTGACCTCGTTCGGCGACGAAGGACACCGCCTGCCCCTCCTTGAGGGCCTTGAATCCGTCGGCCTCGATGGCCTTGAAGTGCACGAAGAGGTCATCACCCCCGTCCGCGGGGGTGATGAAGCCGTATCCCTTCTCGTCGTTGAAGGTCTTCACGGTGCCTTGTTGCCGGTTGCTCACGGGTTCCGCCGATCTCTGAAAAGGAATGATCCACACCAATCACACCATCCCGGCCCCTCCGGCACGGGCAGATTTGCGCATTCTGACCAGCGTGATCAACCTCCGCCGACACAGACTCGTGTTCGTCAAACTTCCCTACGTTGTCCTGCGGGAGGCGGTGAGCCCTTCGTATGGTTCACCCACCCAGGGGCGCCGGGTGTGGCTTTCAATCTTCTGCCGCTTGTGGCTTCCATCGATTGGCCGCCCGGCGCCCCACGACGACTCGGCTGCCAATTAGGAATTGCGAATGATCGCCAAGTAGGGAATCGACAGCGAGGTCGTCCGTGGGAGGCACCAGCACCACACCGCACGGAGGCACCACATGGCCGCGATCTGGGCCGGCATCGACGCAGGCAAAGCCCACCATCACTGCGTCGCGATCGACGAGAGCGGCCGCCGGCTGCTGTCTCGACGCGTCGCCAACGACGAACCCGAACTGCTCGAACTCCTCGCCGACGTCCAGGCCCTGGGGGACGAAGTGACCTGGGGCATCGACCTGGCCGACGGCGGGGCCTCCCTGGCCATCGCGCTCCTGGTCAACCACGACCAGCCGCTCCACTACATCTCCGGCCGGGCCATTCACCGCGCCTCCGAGAGCTACCGCGGCGAGGGCAAGACCGACGCCAAGGACGCCGCCGTCATCGCAGACCAGGTCCGCGTCCGCCGGGACCTGCACCCCCTACGCACCGGCGACGAGACCGTCACCGACCTCAAGCTCCTCACCGGCCGCCGCATGGACCTGGTCGCCGACCGCACCCGCACCGTCAACCGCCTCCGTGCCCAACTCACCGGCATCTTCCCCGGCCTGGAGCGGGCCCTGGACCTCACCAACACCGGCCCGCTCACCTTGATCACCGGCTATCAGACCCCTGCGGCCGTCCGCCGGATCGGCGTCAAGCGGCTGGAGACCTGGCTGCGCAACCGCCACGTCGTCCGCCCCGACCGGCTCGCCGAAACCGCTGTCCAGGCCGCCGAACGGCAACACACGAGCCTGCCCGGCGAGAAGCTGGCCGCCACGTTGGTGCACACCCTGGCGAAGGAGGTGATGAGCCTCAACCAGCAGGTCGCCGAGCTCGACAAGGCCGTCGAGGCCCGGTTTCGTGACCACCGCACCTTCGAGGTGATCACCAGCATGCCCGGCCTGGGCATCATCCTCGGCGCCGAGTTCCTCGCAGCCACTGGCGGTGACATGACTGTCTTCGGCACCGCCGACCGCCTCGCTGGCTTCGGCGGCGTCGCCCCGGTGCCCCGCGATTCCGGGAAGCTGAGCGGGAACCTGCGCCGCCCGCAGCGATACAACCGCCGCCTCCAACGCGTTTTCTACACCTCGGCGTTGTTCAGCATCCGCCACTGCGAGGAATCCCGGCGCTTCTACGATCGCAAACGTGCCGAAGGCAAGCGCCATACCCAGGCCGTCCTGGCTCTCGCTCGCCGTCGCGTCAACGTCCTCTGGGCCCTCCTGCGAGACGGACGGCGCTACGAGCCAGCTCCGCCGGCAAGGGCTGCCGCATAGGAAGGGACGCGACACGCTGCGCGCGGCCAGGTGGTCTGACCGATCCCGTCAGACCAGGCAAAACTCGTTACCTTCCGGGTCTGCCATCACCACGTGATCCGGCCTGCCCTGCAACTCGTCCTCGCGGACCACGGTCGCGCCCGCAGCGGTCAACCGCTCCACCGCCTCGACCACGCGCGGCCAGCGCACCTCCCACGGGGTTTCACGGCCGCCACCAACTTGGACGTCGATATGCAGCCGGTTCTTCGCCGCCTTCGGCTCCGGCACCTTCAGGAAGGACAAGGTGGGGCCTACTCCGTCCGGATCTGAGAGGTACGCCCCGTCATCCCACTCGTCCTCCGGAACCTCATGATGCGAGAACCACTCCTCCCAGCTCCCGAACCCTGCGGGCGCGGGCTTCTCCTCGTAGCCCAACGCCAGCGCCCAGAACGCGGCCAGCTTCCCCGGGTACGCGCAGTCGATCGTCAAGCTCCACTCGGTCCCCATGAGCCCTCCCCAGTCGGATGAACGGACTGTACCGCGCACCTCCGACACCTCCTGCCCGCTGCCTCAAGCGTGCACCGCGGCTTGACGAACGGCATTAGGAATCGATGGCACTGATCAATGTTCGTTGACACAGGACACGGGACAACCTCCTGTGACTGAGTGCGCCACTTGGCCCGGATGAACAAGTTGGATGCTCAACTCGGCGTCGGCAGGGCCGCCCCTACCGGCGGCGGCCCCGGCCTCGCGAGACGCATCGTTCCCCAGTCCACTGGCGGTCACCGCCCGGGCGCGCGCTTCCTCCTTGGGGGTCACTCACCTCTATCGAGGATCACGCGCTGCGCGGTCGCCGTGTGGGCGGACGCCGTGGCCCCTGAAGGGGTTTCAGGAAGCGCGATGTCCCTTCGATTGCAGGTAGAGGGCTGAGACGCCTGCCATATAGGGGGTTGCCATGGATGTGCCCGAGAGCGTGGCGTACATGCCGAGGTCGACCGGGTACGTGGAAAAGACGAGGCCGCCGGGGGCGCCGAGGTCCGGCTTGATCTCCAGCTCGGGTCCGGGACCCCAGCTGGAAAGCTGCTGGGTGACTGCGCCGGGGCCGCCGGGAGTGTCGGCTGCCGCTGAAGCTGTGCTGACGGCGAGCAGGGCGGCGGAACCTGCCAGCGCGATGGCGCAATGAAGGCGGCGGGTAGTCATGGGGGCTCTCCTCATCGGATCGGATGCCAAGATCAACGACGCCTGCCTGACACGGTTGCGGCTGCGGTCGCCCAGTCACCGGGGCAACGCCATCTACGGCAAGGCCCACGCCGCTGCCCTCCGCGGCGACCACGCCACCGCCCGCGACCTCGACGAGCGGGGGCGGCGGGTCTTCGACTCGGCCGGCTCGTACGAGCAGACCTCGGACTACGCGGTGCCGTGGTGGCGGCTCAACGTGTTCCGTTCTCTGCTCCTCGCCCGCCTCGGCGACGAGAAAGCCGCCACCGACGCGCAGGACCAGGCCCTCGCCGAACTCCCCGCCACCCTGCCCCGCTTCGCCACCCACCTCGAGCTCCACCGGGGGCTGATGCTCGCCCGCTCCGGCGACCGGGCGGGCGGTGTCGCGCAGGCCACCGCCGCGATGGACGCCCTGCCGCCCGAAAAGCACAGCCTCACCCTGCGCATGCTCGTCAACGAGATCCGCGCCTGAACGGGAGCGGACTCACCGCTCCCGTCCTCGCGCAACATGCGCCATGGACGTCCCCGTGAGACAGGAAGTCGGGTACGCCCTGTGCGAGTGCTACGCAGCGGATCCCGCCACCGACTTCACATCCATACCCGGGAGTCTCCTGCCCCGGCCGGCCGACACCGCAGCGCCCGGCGCCGCCACCGCGTCGATGATGCGCTGACAGACCGGTGACGGATCAGAGCGCAGTCACCTTGTACTCGGGAATCTCATCCCAGTCCGCAGGAGCGCAGTCGCTGGGAACGAGGAGCGCGGTCAGCGGCTGCAAGACGTTGGCCACGGCTCCCGGCAGACCCAACGACTCCCCCTTCTCCCGAATCGCGGCCAGGCACCGCGCAGAGAACACCAGGTTGTCGAGCTGGCCTTCGACCAGATGGCCCTTGTTACCGGCGAGGGCCTTGATTGCGCCGACCTCGGGCACGGGCAGGTCGGGTTTCGGGGCTGCGTGGGCGGTCCCGGTCACCGACAGCACGATGCCGATACCGAGGAGCGACGCGAGAGCATGCTGCTTGCGAGAGATCATGATCAACTCAACGAGGAGGCGGGCGGGAAGTCACATTGAACGCCTACGCGGAGCCGATCGCCCGTCCCCGCCCGCAACCTCCTCGGCAGACCTACGCGGCCTGTACCGACCGCTCACCCGGCGGCCGCAGCCGGTCGCTCTGCTGACGGCCTGCCGCGCGTGAGCTGCGCGCAGCGCGGGCCGCCGCCCGCGTGCCACTCCAGCACTGGGGCGATCTCGTCCCCGTGCTCGGGCACCACAGGACCGGGTCCAAGCCGCCGCAGTCGTGCCGCTCGCATACGCAGTCCTCGCCGGTCCTGGCCTGCGGGACGCCGTGGCGGACCACGCCGCCGCGGCCGGTCCTCGTGGTGGTGCCGCGCAGGCGGGCCGGCCATTCCAGCGTGATGCGCAAGGCCCCGGATCCGGACCGGAACCGGTCGGTCATCCTGACGTCGCCGAGCACGGCGAGCGGGCCCGCGCCGGGTGCGGTGAGCCGGGTCAGCGTGGCCCCGACATAACCGGCCGCCAGGGCGGCCAGCGCGTCGGCGTCCACGTCGTCGGCGACCCAGCCCGACAACTGGTCGGTGCCCTCGATGTCGTCGGCGAGGCCCAGCCACGGGGCATCGAGCCGGAACCGGCCTGTGGCGCCCAAGTCGCCGCGTACCAGCAGCGAGGCCGCCCCCGCCCCGGCGGGAAGGGTGATCTTGTCGTGGGCGAGCAGCCACAGCGCGGCATTCACCTGCTCTCGACCGGGCGGGAGCACTATCGTGGGCGTCGTCTACTGCGAAGAGGAAGTGCTCATGACCACTGCCCCGGGGCCCTCCCACGGTGTCCCCCCGATGCCCGAGCGCAGCATTCCCGCGCTGCGTGCGGCGATCGCCGCGCATGCTCCGCAGCTGCTCGACGACTTCGAGGCCAACTGGCGGGCGAGGGTCGCCGACACTTTTGACATCGGTGCGGCGCCGGCGTTCCTGGCACGGTGGTGGGGCGAGTATGCCCTGGCCCGGGATCCGGACCTGGATCATCACGTGCGTGATCTCGAACAGCGGGCAGCGGAGTGCGCGGACCCGGACAAGGCCAGGGACCTGTTGGAAGAGGCGTCGCGTATCCATCACCGGGTGGCGTCCCTCGGGCCCGGCGAGTGAGCGCAGAGTTCACCGGCCCGCCGTGGGCCGCTGACTGGACCAAGCTGGCCGCCGAGTACCGCGATTCACTGCCCGAGCCTGTGCGGGATCTGGTCATCGACGCGGTCACGGAGCTGAAGACCTCACGTCACCCCTACCGCGACGACCACCTCGACACGACAAAGGTCAGCATCGAGCCGGTCCGCTCCACCGACCCCCGCGGCGCCCACATCCTGTACTTCGACCGCGGCCACGGATGGCTGCGCTACACCTTCACCCATCGCACCGCCGACCCGCAGATCACCATCGAGCAGCTCTTCTGGCAGTAGGCACAGGCCCATCGCGCCCGCCGCGGACGTCACGGCCCAGCGGCCGCGTGTCAGGCGCCGGCCTGTACCGGGCATGCAAGAAACCGATTACCCACCTCCGGGCGAGGCAGGTCCACCACCGCCCTAACTTTTCGATCTTGGTGCCGGTTGCCATGGTGTCCTGGACAGATGCACGTGCCGGAGCGCTGACTTCACGGCATAGGCCGCTTGCGTGTGCCGCAAGAGGTACATGCTTCGCGTGCGCTGCGTGCGCCCCCGATGCTCCTTCCCGGCTACGGCTCCCGGTTTCTGTGTCCATGCCAGGCGGGAGGCTCTCGGGAGCACCGAGCCCCGTCCCAACCGAGAACCGGAGTCCGCCCATGGGTATCGCGTGAAATCCCCCGCTCTCGCCACAGTGCCAGCTGCCCCCAATTCCATAGGCCGGCAGGTCGACGCCGTCCTCGCCGCGTTCATGGACGCTAGGGCTCGGAGTGCCGCCACACAGGGATTTCCCCCCGAGATCGCAGGGATCCTGCGCGCCTTCCTGTTCGCCGGGGGCAAGCGGCTGCGGCCGCAGCTGTGTGTCATCGGCTGGCAGAGCGCGGGCGACGGTCCGGTGCCGGCGCCGGTGGTGCAGGCGGCGGCGTCACTGGAGATGTTCCACGCGTTCGCCCTGATCCATGACGACGTCATGGACGATTCGGCTCTTCGCCGCGGTCGCCTCACCGTGCACCGCTCGCTCGCCGCCCACCACGCCGGCCGGCCGGATGCGGGGCGGCTCGGCACCAACGCGGCGATCCTTGTGGGCGACCTGGCGCTGGTCTGGTCGGATGTGCTCCTCAACACCGCGGGTCTGACCCCCGTGCAGCTCGCGGCCGCGCATGAGGTGGTCGATGCGATGCGGACCGAGCTGATGTACGGGCAGTACCTCGACCTGTGCGCGACCGGGCAGGCCAGCGGCGACGTGGAGGCGGCGCTGAGGACCGCCCGGTACAAGACGGCCCGGTACACGGTCGAGAGGCCGTTGCTTCTGGGGGCCGCGCTGGCCGGCGCCGGATCCGGCGTGCGTGAGGCGCTGAGCGCCTATGCCCTGCCCGTCGGCGAGGCTTTCCAGCTGCGCGATGACCTCCTCGGCGTCTTCGGCAGTCCACACGTGACCGGGAAGCCTGCCCTGGATGATCTGCGCGAAGGCAAGCACACCGTCCTGGTCGCGCTGGCACTTGGGCGCGCCACGCCCCGGCAGCGGGACATCCTGCACACCCTGCTCGGTGATCCCGGCCTGGATGAAACCGGGGCCGACCGCCTCCGGGGAGTGCTCACCGACACCGGCGCCCGGGACGAAGTGGAGGGCATGATCAACGCTCGGCGGGCGCAGGCGTTTCGCGTACTGGACAAGGCGCCTTTCCCGGCCGGCGTCACCGCGAGCCTGCGGCAGCTCACCGACATTGCGACGGCCAGGACTTCATGAACCCGCTTCCGCCGCCTGAGCTCACCCGTCGTGAGACTCGCGTTCTCCCCCATCAGCCTTCATGCCGGGCGGCACCGCCGTCCCTGGTCCGAAGGCGCACCGACACCTCAGCCGCCGTGAACTCATCTGCACCGCGTGACGAAACGGCCGACAGGTTCAGCCGCCGGGAGCCATCGTGAAGAACCGCAGTCCGATCCCCACAGCAGCCGGGGGGCTGCCGCTGCTGGGCCACCTCGTGCCGCTGCTACGCGACCCCTTCGGGTTCCTCATCCGCCTGCCGGAGCAGGGTGACCTCGTACGGGTCCGTCTTGGCCCGTTGCAGGCGCTCGTGGTCTGCGACCCTGCCCTCGTCTCCCAGGTCCTGCGCGATGACCGGACCTTCGACAAGGGCGGACCGGTCTTCGACCGGAGCCGGGAGTTCTTCGGCAACGGTCTGGCCACCTGTCCGTACGGTGACCACCGCCGCCAGCGGCGCCTGCTCCAGCCGGCCTTCCACCCCGCCCGGCTCCCCGGCTACGCGCAAGCCGCCACGGACCGGGCCGCCGAGACGGCCGGAGCATGGCAGGACGGCCAAGTCCTCGATGTCCTCGCCGTCATGCAGGAGCTCACCGCCCGGATCACAGTCGACACCCTGTTCTCCACCACCGTGGCGCCCGAGGTGCTCACCCAAGCCGTCAACGACCTCAACACCGTGGTCGGCGGACTCTCGGTGCGGATGGCAATACCGCCTGGGCTGGACCGGCTGCCCGCCCCCGGCAACCGCCGCTACCAGCAGGCACGCGCCCGCCTGCCGCGCACCCTGCGCCGCCTCGTCACCGAACGCCGGGCCGCCGGCACCGACCATGGTGATCTCCTGTCGATGCTCCTGACCACCCGCGACGCAGACTCCGGTCCCGCCGAACAGATGCTGAGCGATGCCGAGATCATCGACCAGATCCTCACGTTCTTCGTCGGCGGCACGGATACCGCAGCCTCGACTCTGGCCTGGGCGCTGCACCTGCTGGGACAGCACCCCGGGATCGAGGCGCGGCTGCACGCCGAGGTCGACGCCGTCCTCGACGGCCGTCCGGCCGGCCACGCGGACCTGCCGCGTCTGGAGCTGACCGGCCGCATCGTGACCGAGACGCTGCGCCTGTGGCCTCCCGCCTGGGTCGTCACCCGCACCTGCATGACCGACACCCGTCTGGGCGGGCACCAGATTCGCGCCGGGGCGACCGTCGCCTACAGCCCCTACCTCCTCCACCACCGAGGCGACCTGTATCCCGACCCCGACCGCTTCGACCCCGACCGGTGGGCACCCGAGAACCCCCAGCCGCCACGGCGCGAGGCGTACATCCCCTTCGGGGGCGGGGCCCGCAAGTGCATCGGAGACCGGTTCGGCATCAACGCGAGCGTGCTCGCCCTGGCCACCATCGCCGGCCGCTGGCGCTTTCAGCCCCTTCCCGGCATGCGTGTGCGCCCCGCGCTCGGCGTCTTCGTGAACCCCCACGGGCTGCGGATGCGCGCCACCGCCCGTACAGCGACCGGCACAGCCAGCGTGGTGGCACGAGAACAGCAGCAGTGACCGCCCCGCGCCCCGCCTCGGCCGCGGAACCGGTGACCGGCGCAGACGGCGATCCTGCGCCGTCTGTGAACGGCCGAGGACCCCTAGCCCCCCACCGCCCAGGATCCTGGAGGAATCGTGACAGGTGCGCTGCCCCGACCGGATGAGTTGTCTCCTTCGGTGTACGACGTCGCCGCGGTGGCTCTGGTCGACGGCCCGCAGCAGCCCGCATGCCTGCAATGGCTCACCGAGCACCGCACCACCCCCACCACTTGGGGAGCACCGCCCCACGTCAACTGGTACGACGCCTACCTGTCGACCTATGCCGCCGCCCTCGCCCTGCACAACGCGGGCCGGCGCTCCCTGGCCGAGCCCGCCCTGGCCGCGCTGGCCTCGCTGGTCCCCCAGGCTCCCGCCGGTGTGCTGGAGACCCTGACCTTCGGCGGCCTCGTGGACGCCCTGGACCGGTTCTGCGCCGACCGCGGCTGGCCGGTACCCCGCCACCCCGAGCCCGTACGCGCCGTCATCGAGCGTGAACGCGCCAAGTGGCGGCGGATGCGAGCCTGGGACCGCTTCCTCGACCCGGACCTGTCTATCGCCGGCTACTGCGCCGAACGCGTCTACGGGGACGAGGAAATCGATATCGGCGCCTTCCTGGAAGCCTTCCAGGCCCCCAACGGATCCATATCCAACGCCCCTGGTGCGTCGGCACTCTTCCTCCTCGAAGCGCAACGCCGGGACAAGAACGCGGCATCCGAGCGCATCGAACGGCTGCGTGACTACCTGAACACCTCCCCCGTCCCGGTCGGCTACCTGGACTGGGTCCCCCACTTCACCACCGCGTGGACGGTCATGTTCGAGGACGCCGCGGGCTCAACGCCGACCCCGGACGCGGCGGCGCTTGATGCGCTCTGTGAGGATCTGCACCACCCGTCCGGCCTGCTGTGTACGGTCAGCACCCTGGACGGAGGAGTCACCATCCCCGGTGACAGCGACAGCACGGCCTGCGCCCTGCTCGCCGCGCGGATCACGGGCCGCAAGGTGCCCGGCTCCTCCCGCCTCGACGTGCTCTACGACCCGTCGCAGGGCTGCTATCGCACCTTCCTGTTCGAGCACGACCCGTCGGTCACCACCAACATCCACATGGCGGCCGTGCTCGCCCTCGAGGGACGCCACGACCGTTTGACCCAGGTGCTGCGCTGGCTCACCCAGGCGCTCAGCGAAGGCCGGACGCTGTGCAAATGGCATCTGTCCCCGCTCTACGCGCTCGGTGAACTGGCCAGGATCACCGCGGGGATCGACCAACCGCTGGCGGCGCCGCTCTGCGTGCAGGCTGTCGAAAGCCTGCTGGCCACGCAGAACCCGGACGGCGGATGGGGGCTGCACGGCTCCACCACCGAGGAAACCGGCTACGCCGTCCACGGCCTGGCCGGCGCCACCCGAAGCCACGCTCACGCCTACGGCCCCAAGGCGACCGACGCTCTCGGCGGCGCCCACACCTACCTCACCACCCACCAACCGCGGGAAGCCGCCCTGTGGCTCGGCAAGACGCTGTACTGCCTGCGCCCCCTCGTACCCGTACTGAACCGCACAGCCCTCGCCCTGACTGAGCAAGCAACCCAAGGACGTCACTGACACTCGGTCCGGCGGGTCCGGCAGGATCGGCGGAGACGAGCAGAGAAGACCCTGTGTACAGGGACCGCCGTCCCATCACAGTTCTTACGGCGCTGTCGGGTCTTTGGTGTCGTCGTGGGCGACGCCGAAGAGATCGTCGAAAGCAGGCTCCTGCGCTGCGGCGTCGCCGTCCGGGCGGTAGCGCTCGCAGTTCAGGTGCCAGTCATGGGACCCGCGGACCAGCATGCGCAGGAGTTCCATGCACTGCTCGGCAACCGAGCAGGCCTCGTCGGACAGGTGCAGTGAGCCGAGGAGACCGGGGAGTTCCCGGCCGGCCTCGAGGAAGACCTGGACCCTGTCGGTGATCAGGCTGTGAACGTGGTCGACCGCCTGCTGGGGAGCGAGACCGTGCTGGGCCTGGAGGGCGAGTGCGAGGTTGCTCGTCTCGCCGGCGGCCGCCTCCTTGGGGTAGCTGACGAGGTCGTTGGTCCACATGATGATGTCGGCCGCGCTCCACAGCAGGCGCTGATAGGCGGTACTGCAGTACACGGTGTCGGGCAGCCACACGCGGTGGGTGTGGTGCTGAAGGTCGTGCGCGAACGCGACCCAGCCGAGCCTGCCGCGCAGCTCCATGCACGTGGCGACGTCCATGGGTGTTCCGGTGGCCCGGTGGACCGAGGCCCGCAGCTGGCAGCGGAACGCCTCGGACATGTGGTCGTAGAAGCGCCGGCGCCACGTCGGCGGGCTGACATCTACGGTGCGTCGCCATAGGTCGGCCAACGCGGCCGTGGCCGGGTTCGGCCGGACCTGGGAGCCAGTCTCGTCCAGGAGGATGGTGCGGAAGTCGTCCAGGACCGGGGCCAGGAGGTCGGGGCGCAGACCGGCGGTGGCTTCGTCGATCTGGTCCTCGAACAGGGCCGCCCAGGTCATCCAGTCGGTGAACAGCCGCAGCGCGGGCCAGTCACTGACGGTGGGAGCGTAGTAGGAAACCATCACATCGATCTGGTATCTCCGCAGGCGCAGTGCGGCCGCGTCGGTGGTCACCAGGCCGAAGCGTCGGGCCCACTCCAGCGTGGCGGGGTACAGCCCGTCTTCCAGAGGATTCGTCCGCGAGGGAGCGAAGGGGATGTCGATCCTCGGGATGGTTATCTCGCTGGCCATCTGCTCTCCTCGCCGGTTGTAAGGCGCGGCGCAGAAACCGCCCGCACCGTGAACGCACCCGGCGCGGCCGTGCTCCGGGCCCGAACCCGGAACGCCCACGCCTGCAGCAAGCAGAACCCGCGCCAGGGGCACCACACCAGAGCACACACCGGGCGCACCAGAATCACGCGCACAGCACACCACGCCACCGACCATCCCCTGCCGACAGGCTCGCCCGCCCTCTCAGCCAGCGGCCGCAGGCGTCCCCTCCCCGAAGGCCGATGGGCCCTCAGGGTGCAGTTGAGAACTCGTCAGCCGAATGGAGCGGGGCCCAATTCCTTCCCAGCCGGCGGGGTCCTGTCATGCCCGGCAGTCCGCGGCCAAAGGACGTCGTATCCCACCGATTCCCCGTGCCGGTCACGTCTCGTCCGCGGCGATGATCCGGTCGGCCGCAAGGTGAGGGCAGTCCCCACGGTGCCAGGTCACCGCCAACCGATCCTCGCCGCACAGGGTCTGTGCCGTCCCGTCGACAGCGGTGGCACGACAGAACGAACACACGAGAGTCGTCGGGCGCAAAAGATCGAACATGACCAAATCCCCTCCCACAAGCGACGCTCCGACACCCGGTCATGTTCAGGAGTATCAGACCTGCCGTCCGTAATCGGCGCTACCGGCGAGTTCCGTGAACGTCACCTCAAGGCCACGGTGAGCGACGAGCTGTCCGAGCTGGAGAGCACGCCCAGGGGCCCCTTCTTTCGTTTCCCCCCGGGCCAGGGTTCCAATGCGGGGGAGCTTGACCCACCAGCCCGGGGCCGCTGCCGCGGTTGAGGAGTATCAGGTCCGGGTGTGGGCCGGGACGACTAACAATCCGGTTGGGTGTCAACGTGCTCCACAAAGGAACGCCCGGAAGTGATCTTGCCAACTGCGGCACCCCTGTGACTTGCTGAAGTCAACCGATGACCTTCTGTATCTGGCGGTCAGGGAACCAGGAAAGGCTGACGATGAGCACTGTCCACGCAGCAACCACGGGTGGCGAGCACTTGGCCCCTCCGATCAGCACGCTCGCGGGGAGCAGGGTCGCGGGCCTTAAAGGGGACAACGAGCCCGCCCTTGTTGCTGAGCTGAACTGCCCGCTTGGGGTGGCGATGGACGGCACGGGCACCCTCTACATCGCCGATGGCGAAAACCACCGGGTCCGGAAGGTCACCACCGACGGGAGAATCAGCACGGTCGCCGGAACCGGCACCGCCGGCTTCGACGGTGACGACGGCCCCGCCTCTACGGCCCCGCTGAACAGCCCGTACGCAGTGGCGGTGGACAGCGCGGGCGCCCTCTACATCGCCGACCACGGAAACCACCGCATCCGGAAGATCACGGCCGACGGGAAGATCAGCACGGTCGCGGGGAACGGCACCGCGGGGTTCGCGGGAGACGGCGGCCCGGCGAACGCGGCCCAGCTGCACAACCCGTGCGCGGTGGCGGTGGACGGCGCGGGCGCCCTCCACATCGCCGATTCTGGAAACCATCGCGTCCGGAAGATCACGGCCGACGGGAAAATCAGCACGGTCGCCGGCACCGGCAGCGCAGGCTTCAGCGGTGACGGCGGCCCCGCCTCCTCGGCCCAGTTGAACAGCCCTTATGGGCTGGTGACTGACAGCACTGGCGCCCTCTACATCGCCGATTCTGGAAACCACCGCGTCCGGAAGATCACGGCCGACGGGAAAATCAGCACGGTCGCCGGCACCGGCAGCGCAGGCTTCAGCGGTGACGACGGCCCCGCCTCCTCGGCCCAGTTGAACAGCCCTTATGGGCTGGTGACTGACAGCACTGGCGCCCTCTACATCGCCGATTCTGGAAACCACCGCGTCCGGAAGATCACGGCCGACGGGAAGATCAGCACGGTCGCGGGGAACGGTACCGGGGCCTTCGACGGTGACGGCGGCCCGGCCTCTTCGGCGCAGCTGAACCATCCGCTGGGGCTTGCTGTGGACTGCGTCGACACCCTCTACATCGCCGACCACGGCAACCACCGGATCCGGAAGATCACGTCGCCGACGATGGCCGGGCTGCCCGAATCGGGCACGGTGGTCTCCTGGGCCAACGTCCGCAGCAGGCTGCGGATGGCAGTCGCGCGCGAGTCCACCGCGGACGGGGCCGAGATCCACCAGCTGCTCGCCGTTCCCAGGGATCACCAGCGGTGGCGGCTGGTCGCGGCCGGCCAGCACAACGGCGACGTCCTGTACAGGATCGAGAACGTGCGCAGCGGCAAGGCCCTGGAGGTCAAAGCGCAGGAAGCGGGGGCGGTGGCAGTGCAACGCCCCTACGAGGGGGCCGACGCCCACCACCAGCAGTGGAAGCTGATCCCGGCGGGCTCCGAAAGCGACACCCCGCGGGTGTACGAGATCGTGAACCGCAACAGCGGCCTGCGCCTGCGAGTCGACACCAACGCCCGCGCAGCGATCACGCAACACGAGGCGGAGGGCGACCACCGAAGCAGGCAGTGGCAGCTGCTCCCCGTGTGACGCAACAGTGGTCAGGGGCATCCCTCGCCCCTGACCACGTAACACTTTCGTCTCTCGCCCGTACGAGGCTGAAGGGAGAGGTGGGAAGGGGAGCGAAGCGACGAGCAGTTCGCAGGGCGCGGTGAGCGTCGAACCTTCTGCGCGCGTGCCGCATCATCGACCACACCGGGGGCCTGCTCGGCGGCCTGCGGCGGCATCCACCGGGGACGCAACATCACGCCAACGCCTCCGTCTCTCGCCTGCTCCTCACGCCCGGCCTGCCGCATCATGGGCGCCATGGGAGATCAAGAAGACGACGGTGTGAGGGTGACCGGCGACTGCGGGCGGCTTGTCGTGCATGTCGGCGGTGAGATGGACATCGACCGGGCCCCGATGCTGCGCAATGCCTTGCACACCGCGATCACCCGGCCCGGCGGCCCCGACGAGATCATCGTGGATCTGGCCGACCTGTTCTTCTGCGACTCCGCCGGCCTCAACGCCCTCCTCCAGGCCCGGCACACCGCGCAGGAACACGGCAAGCAGCTCATCCTGCGCGCCCCGCAACGCCAGGTCCTGCGCCTGCTGGACATCACCGGCGCCGACACGCTGTTCACGATCACCGGCACCTGAACCTCGGGCACCCCGGCCACCGGAAGAACGGAGACCGCGTGAGCGCCGCCGCGGTGCTCCGGCACCACAGGGCCGCAGGGCCGGGCGGGGACAGCGCGCAGCGCGATTACGTCGTCAGGCCTGCGACATCCGGCGGTACGGGCGTGCCCGTGTCACGGTGGCAGGGCGACGAGAGGTCCACGCACGCGGGGCCCGGCCGGTCGAGAAGCCACCCCGGCCGGGCCCCGCTACGCACGCCGTCACCCGACGCCGGTCACAGTGCCTGCCACCGCAGCGGCACTGTCTGAGGCAACAGCAGGTCACCAGAACCCGAGCACCCCTCGCTTCGGCGACGTCCGGCTGCCCGCCCGCTCCGGCACCGAACCCGATCGGCCGGAGTCAGTGCCCCGGCCGGTGAAAACTGGGTACGAGCCGGCCGCTCGGGTGGGTCCGTGCCCGGGATGTCGGATCAGGTGTGCAGGAGGCTGTTGGCGCCGTCGTGGCCGTCGGCGTGGTCCTCGTTGAACCAGTAGTCGCCCTCCGCCAGGTAGCGGAAGGAGTGCACGCGCTTGGCCGACAGGCCGACCGTGACCGCGCGCATTCCGTCACCGCGGGGCTCAAGGGTGTGGGCTTCCAGCCGTTGAAGTCACCGACGACGCTGACCGGGCCGGGCGGAATATCGGCGGGCAGCACGAAGGTGACCTGAGCACGGTCCTTGAGCAGCTTGCGTTCGAGCATGGCGGATGAGCTCCTGCAGACGAGGGGGCTGTTTCCGCTCATCCTGCGGCCGCCATCGCGGGCAGGCACCCGCACACGGCCGCGTACGGCTCCGGCTTCACCCGCCCGGTGCCACCATCACGAGCACGGCACTTCCCTTGGCTTCGGCAGCCGGCGTGACCGCGGCCTCCACCGGAGCCGGACCGTGACGGTCCTCGATGCCAGGGCGTGCCTGCGGTGAGCCCAGGTCCAGGAGGTCGGGGAGGTGGGCGGTCAGTGGCCGAGGGCGTTCTTGAGCTGCTGCTTCGTCATCGTCGACCGGCCTTCGATGTTGCGCTTCTTCGCCTCCTGATACAGCTCGTCCTTCGTGCGCTCCGACGAACCGCCGCCACTGCCCGACTTCTCACCGCCCCGCTGCGCGGCGGACTTGCCCTGCGTGGAACTGCGGCCGGCCGTCTTGCTCTCCCCCGAACGGGCACGTTCCTTGTTCACCGTGCGGGAAGCCATCTCCTTGGCACGGCCCTCGGACATGCCGCGCTGTTCACCGGACTCCTTGATGTGCTCGTACTGGCGCTCACGCTTCGCGCTGGAACCTCTGGGCATGACACATCCCCTCTCTTGATGGTGTCGGGTCACCGTCATGCTGAGCGCAGGCCGAGTGCCACGCACCTCCGCCGGGCCCAGATGAGGGGATCCGCCGGGTCTGCCCACTCGGCTTCGTCGACCGCCGGGTGCCGCGGCCCGGACACCGAGCGTGCCACGGAGCAGTCCGGCTCGACCGCCCGGCGTTCAGCCGGCGAGCGCGACGAGTCTTCGGTACTCCAGCTGGCCTGCCCGTCTGGCCGTGAGGTGGACGTGCACGTCGGGGAGGTACTCCTTCAGGGCGTTGTAGCCGGCGGTGTAGGCCTCCTCTTCCTGCGCGCCGGCGTCGGCCGGCATCCAGAGGACCAGCAGCTGCTCGCGCCTGCGTGCGCCTTCCGGAGTGGCGAAGGACAGCTCGTGGACGACCAGACGCGCCTGGCCGGCGGGCAGGGCCGCGACCAGCTCCTCGTGGGTCAGATTGCCCTCCACCTCCACCACCAGCACACCCGGCGTGTCGGCGAAACGAAGGATCACGGTGTTGATCTCCCGCGTCTCCCGCAGGTGGTGCAACGCGTCACGGCAGCCTTCCGAAAGGCCGATCGGGCTGTTCACCAAGTCCTCACTCCGCTCGTGGCCTGAGTACCCCATGCGGGTCGGCCTTCCACTCCGGCGGGCGGGACGAGACCGGGCCGGCGTCGGGCAGCAGGCCGAGTATGTCCAGCAGCAACGCCAGATCCCGTGCGTCGACCGCGCGTGCGGCAACAGCACGGCGCGCCGCCGCCCGGTCCGCGGTCCCGGAACACGCCAGGAGAGCCGGCTCGTCACAGCCAAAGGGATCCTTCACCCCGCCGATCCCACCACCCCCACCCGGCATGCGCAGGCGAACTACTCCACCTGCCCCGTCTGCGACAAGACCAGGCGCCCCGACGACATCACCGAGCGCGCAAGGCGGGGAATCGAACTGCAGGCCGCGCCTGACCGCCGTCGTGCTCGTCATCCCGCCCATCCCTGCCGCAGCCCTGCAGGGACGGTGGACGTGGAGCAGCTGCGCGGGCGGGCTCGGCGTGGCCGACCAGGGCATCGCCGTCGTCGCCTGGCGGTGTTGGCTCCGTAGGCGAGAACGGAGAGCGTTTGTAGTTGAGCGGGACGAGCACCAGCTGGCTCTGGATGCTTGAAATGTTGGCGAGATCTGAGAGCACCTTGTGGCGTTTCGCGCCGGCCTCCCGGGCGGAGGCTGGTCCGTGGATGCGGAGGCTCGCTGGGGGTGGGTAGCAGGATCTGGAGTACACGGTGGGGGCGATCCTCAGCGGCCTGAGCCACGTACGGTGGCGTGAGCTGACGCATGCCTACGGATCCGCGCAGGAATTGCGGACTTCACCGGCTAGTGATCACACTTTACGATCATGCCCATGCCGACCACACCGTCCTCTACTCCCATCCTGCGCGGCCGCGGCGGAGCCGCACTCCGTCACGATGACGGGGCCCTGACGCTGCGCCGCGGGGACGAGGAGACACGGATCCCCCTGGAGGCCGTCCGGGCTGTCCTGGCGGACGACCAGTCCGTCACAGTCGAGCTGCGCGCACCGGAGGGTGCCCCGCCCGTGATCCACCGGGTCGAGGGCGTCAGCGCGGCGGCTGCGAGCATGTTTGCCACAGCTCTGGACGCGGCCCTGGCCGAGGTGCCGGTGTCCGACTCGTCCTTTGACGGCGCCGCACTCGTCACCACGCGCTCTCTGCGCACCCCTCGTACTCCCGTCAGCGCCGGCGAGAAGGCCAAGGGCCTGGCGTGGGCCGTGGTCGCCCTCGGCCCGGGTCTCGGGGCGCTCATCGCCATGAGCGTGTTGGTCGTCATACGAGGAGAGCCGGGAGCGCTCGTTCTCTCGGTCCTGATGGGGATCGTGGCGCTGCTCTTCAACGTCGTGAGTGCAGTCACGATGGAGCGGGGCTACCAGATGTGGCGCCTGCCCCGGTATGGGATCACGGTGACGGCGGTGCGCACCAGCCCCTTCGGCAAGTCAGGGACGTACCAGTACACGGACCAGAGCGGCGCATCCCACAATTACTCTCGGCAGGCATACGCGAGCGAGATCGAGATCAGCTACCACCCGGACGACCCCGGCACGAATGTCGGCGTCTACCCCGTCGTCGTGCGCGTGCTGGTCACGCTCTCGTCCCTGCTCCTGTGGGGCGCGACCATAAGCCTCATCTACCTGATGATCCTCATGGGCCGCAACGTCTGAGGGGCAACGAACATCCAGGTACGTGATCGAGCCTGACTCCTGTAACTCATGGCCTGCCCCGCTCTCGTCATGCCGGGCACAACGACCGCACCGAAGCAAGCACCCAGGCGCTTCCATAACTCGGCAACATCACTTTCCCGGGGCACGGTGCGCTCTCGCCGCTGAGCGACAAACGTTCTCGGAACTCGGTTCTGGCACAGATCTTGGGGAGCGGTCGCGGAGGGTAACGGTGTCGTTCGATTGGAGGGAAGGGGCACGAGGCCGGGTCCGTCAGCGTTCACGCATCCTGGTCCACCACCAGCCGTCCATTTCCCACTCGATGTAGTTGGGCTCCGGTAAGGTGCGGCGTTCGAATTCCTCATCAATGCGCGTGATCAGTCGACCCAAGTCCCGTTTGGCTCCAGGAGGAAGGTGCAGCATCGCCCGCTCCAGATCGTCACGAGCGTCTTCCACCTCTATCCCAGGCGAGCAGACCTCGGAGGCGTTCAGGTAGCGGCCAGGTTGCTTGAAGGCCCACTCGAAGCGATAGAGCGCATGAGCAACCGCGTTGGGCCACATCTCCTGGTCTTCGACCCGGCGGATCGCTGCACGAGTTCGCGCGGAGACACCGTGGACCCTCAGGACCGGATACTGCCATCGTGGCCGCCACCGCTCTGCGCGGACGGCCTTGGGGCGCCTACGCGGCATCGCCCTTTCGGATCAACATGAGGCCATCCTGCCACGGCTGGGCACCCGGATGGACTCCCGGTTCACACACCCGCGGCAAATGTTCCTACTTCTCGGTTCTGTGCAGGTCTTGGGGCGTCTCGGATGTCACTGGAGCAGGATCATCTTGCGGAGCAGTTCGAATCCGGCTCGGCCGTAGAGCTGCCGCTTGATCTTCTTGATGCGGTTGACGGCTCCCTCGATGCTGCCGGAGCTCCAGTCGAGAGTGAGCCCGGCGGTCACGGCGTCGAGATCTCGGAGCAGGTGGAGTGCGAAGCCTGTGAGGCCAGGTAGCTGGCTTGCGTCGACTGCGTCGATCCAGGTGGGGAGTGTGGAGCCGAGGCGGTCGGTGAGTATCTCGCCGAAGTCGCGGACGTGTCCGGCGGCCGTGTCCAGTTCGGGGCAGCGGGCTAGGACCTCCTTCAGGCCGGCCCGGTCTTCCTCGTTCAGGGTCGCGGGATGACGGGTGATCCAGCCAGTCACCTGCCGCACCGTCGGCGGCCGGGACGGTGCCCCGGATGGAGCCCCGCGCAAGGTGGCAATGTGCGCGCGGACCATGCCGTAGGTGACTGGGGCGTGTTCGGCAACCAGCTCGCCGTGCAGTCGGGTGACGCTGGTGCATCCCTCTGCGAAGCGTCGCTCCAGGTAGGGCTTGTAGGGGTCCAGCCTGCTGGGTCGAGGCCGGTTATCGCGGAAGGTGTCCTGCCAGTGTGCGGCGTTCGCGTACCGGAGCACGGTGTTGAGGCCCCAGCCCAGGTGCCTGGCGATGGCCCGGCGTGAGTACCCCTGGGCAAGGAGCTCGTGGACCAAGGCATGTGCTGCCTTCTTCCTCTCGGCCCGTCGGCCGACGGGAGCCGAGTCGCCCTGCGGCCGGCCGGCAGCCGTTCGGGCGGCTTCCGCCAATATGCCGCTGGGTGAAGGACTGCGCAGGCAGTCGCGATGGGCGGCGACGCAGGTCTCCACGGCGCGGCCGAGGCCCTGCCACAGATGGAACCGGTCGGCGACCTGCAGAGCATCGGGGGCACCGCGCCCGGGCACCCTCGGCGTAGGAACCGGCCCGGTCCCGGCAGATAATCTCCACACCTGGGTGTCGGACCAGCCAGGTGGCCAGTGGCCCGGCTTCACGGGTCGGGAGCCCATCGACCACGCGATGGTCTTCGACGCTGGTCAAGACGGTGGAGTAGGTCTGGCCACGACGGATTGCGAAGTCGTCCACGCCCAGCACCCGCGGCGTGCTGAACCGTGGATCGGGCAATGCCATGACCCTGCGCAACAAGGTCATCCGTCCCGCACCGAAGCCCAGCTGGGCAGCCAGCCGAGCGCCAGCCCGCCCGGCCAGCGCGAGCCCCACTCGTTCCAGGGCGTGATTGAGCCGCGTGGTGAACCGTGCGTGCGGGGCGGCCAGCCGAGAGAACGGCTCGGCGAACGTCCGACGCGGGCAGTCCGCCGCCCCGCAGATGAAACGCCGAACCGTCAGCCGGATCACAAAGCCCTGCTCAGCGAGCGGTAGATCCTTCAGCCTGCGCTGGTAACGGTCGTGGACTCGGTCCGAGAACCGGCCGCAGTCCGGACACGCGGCCCCGGCCGCGCGGCCTCTCGCCACCACCTCGACTGCACCGAAAGCGGCGGTAACCGCCTCGACATCCACATCGTCAATCCCGTCGAACACCAGTAAGTCCCAGAACGGTGCATCGGTGTGCATGACCAGCACCATCACCGTCCACGACCGACCTCAGCAGCGTCCGGCCAACACCTGAGGGAGCGTCAATTCTGGTCGCCGGACGGCAAGGCGTACGCGGTCTCACGCGATCCCGTCTCCTCGCAATCGAACATCGAGGTAACGCTCGGCGACGACTCCCCAAGATCTGTGCCAGAACCGAGAACGGGAGTCGTTTGTAGACGACTTCGGGAGTCACTTCGCGTGCTGCCGCCATGGTCAATGTCCATGAGTTCGGGAGTCACTCATGGCGGTCGGATGCACCAGGGGGTGTCCAGCGAGGTCCCTTCGGAGGATGCGGACCGGGTGCCATTCTGCTGCCTGTCTACTCCTTCACGCCGGGGCGAGCGGCCTGGCTGCCGGCGGATGCATTGGTGAGAGGTCCGTCTGCTGCGCGAGGGTCCCTGCCCTGTCCGCGGCGGGGCTGGCTCAGTCTGCCCTCCGGCAATGGCCGGAGGGCAGGCCACGTCACGCCGGGCGGGAGGAGCCGCTCCAGCGGGGGTAGGTGTAGCCGAGGGCGCGGGTGTCGAGGGTGGAGGCGACGGTGACGCCGAAGGGGGCCAGAATGTTGCTGCTGGCGGCGCCGCCGCCGTTGTAGGTGTTGGCGAGGTTGGGGTTGCGTGCTTGCCATTCGGCCCAGAGGAGGTCGACGAAGGCGTGGTTGACCCAGTCCAGGGGGTCGTTGGGGGAGTACATCTGGCTCATGTCGCCGCCGATGTTCACATGGACGCTGGCGTGTGGACTGCCTTCGATCGCCCGGCGGAATTGGTCGTAGCTCTGCCTGTTCGTGTTCAGGACGTTCTCGATCATCCCGGGGCTGTACCAGGATCCGATCGTGGAGCCGCCGCTGTACTGGCGTTGCAGGCAGTGCAGGTTCGGGTACCTGACCTGCCAGCCGGCGAAGGCCCCGTTCGTCACGCACCGGTTGCTCCCGGTGCCGTTGCCGCCGAAGTAGGCGGAGCTGAGCACCTCTGATCTCTCCGGCCTCTGGGAGTCGAGGGTCCAGTCCCAGTAGGGCAGGACGACAGTCGGGTCGATCCTCTGGAGGGCGGCCTCAAAGAGGCGCAGGAACTTGCGGTGCCAGGGCAGGAAAGCCGCTACTCCGTGCCCCTGGCTCCGGAAGTTGTAGTGGGTGAGGACGAACCGGTTGTACTGGTTGTTCGCCGCGTTGTTGTCATGGAGCGTCTTGACCGCATTGAAGAACCGTGTCCGCTGGTCTGGGGTGAGGGTGCGGATCTCCTGGCGAGTCACCACCTCCGCTGCGGGCACGGCGGTGGCCAGCCGCGTGCCGACGACGGACGCCCCGGTCACCCCGGCCGCCCCGGCGGCGGCCATCCAGCCCAACATCCTGCGCCGGCTGACTCCTGGTCCTGCCATGTCGATCACTGCCCCTCGGTCGTGTCCCCTGCCAACGACGCGAAAGCGGCAAGGCAACGACACCGCCTCCGTGCTGGCGTCTTGGTCGTTCTCACCGATGACCGCTGTACCAAGTACCGAGGCCGAACGAAGCCGGGATGACTGCCTCCCGTTCTCGTGAACACCGCCAATTCGCGCGAGCATGCGACTTCCAATGTCGTGTCGAAACGACGTCGCTACTCGCGTACAAAGCCACCCGGCCCAATCAGAGGCCGTACACGCCGCCCTGAGCGCCGATCAGGACGCCGCGCGGCCCCTGGGAGCCGTGGCGGCCCAGCGGCCCCCAGGGAGCCGCGCAGCGGCTGCACGCGGACCGCCATCAGGGCGGCCCGCGTCGGGAATCCGTCAGAACCGTCAGGCCGGCTGACGTAGTTCGGCACCGACTGTCAGTGCCGCATCGGCACTGCCTGTCAGCGGCCAGAGCCGATCACTTCACCCGCCGGTGCTGTACCTGACCCGGACGGAGCTGACCTTTCGTGTGAAGCTCCCGAGGTTGTCGATGTCCTCGAAGAACTCAAGGGCCGCGCCCGCGCAGCCTGCGTCCTCGAAGACCTCGACGGCCACGCCGGGAGCGACCTCCACCGATTCGATCCGGTTGTTGAAGCCGGCGGGCAGGTTCACGCACTCCCCCCTGCGCCTCCAAACCGAGCGCCGGACCGGTGTAGGCCCGGCCGGTGTAGAACGTCGCCGCAGCCTCGTCGGCCGCAGCGGCCGGACGGACGTGGGGCAGTGCCGCATGGGCCGCAGGGACGGCGCCCGCCACAGCGGCGGCCGCAACGACCCCAACCGCGATGTTCCTTCGCACGGGTACTCCTTCACTCGGGATGATCTTGATGTCCTTCCAACGACCGCACCCCATGCCCGCAACGGCACCCCCCGCACCCTTCACACAGCCCCACGACTTGTAGCGAACGCTGCAAGTCTGATGGAGCGTTCGCTACATTCGGGGGTATGCGGACGACAGAGACACCCACACCCCCTCTGCTCCAGCCCGGCGACGAAGGGGACCGGACCGCCCTCCACGCAGACGGTTCCTGGGGCTGGATCACCTGGCCCAACCGGCACGCACCAGGCGGCCACGAGCAGCACCGGGGCGGCCGTATCGCCCTGCGGCACGGACAGGTCCAACTGGGCACAGGCGAGATCGTCGCGGCCGACCGCGACACCTGGGAACGCGAAGCCGCGCAAGCCCTTGGGCGGGTGGCGCCGTGGGCCCGCGCTCTGACCATCCTCTCGGCGGTCCCCGGCTACGAGGAGACAGGCCGGCTCGCGCTCGCCAACGGCCAGCGTGCGGCCTGCCGCGACGATGGCGGCGACGACGACCCCGACGCCATGGACTGGCTGAACCGGCACGCGACCGAAGCCGAGCTCGACGACGCACGGATCGGCGGGGAAGCCGCCGGCGGCCTGCCTGCGGCACGCGAGATCCGCTTCGCGACGCTGGCCCGCAGCATCGCCGACCGGTACGAGCGGGAGGCCGACCGCTGCCGCATCGTGGCGATGGCCGCCGCGCCCGCGGATCAGGTGGACCTCGGACACGAATGGGTCCACCCGGACGACCCCGATGAACGGCTCGACGCATGGGTCACACGTCAGCTCCTGGCCGGGTGGCGGGCTGCGGTGAACCGGCGCAACTCCCTCGTCCAGGGCGCCAGGAACTCGGGGTGGACGGAATCGGCGATCTCGGAGACCACCGGCCTGGCCCGCACCACCCTGGCCCGCATCACCTGACCCGAGGCGGACACACGTGGCGCGGGCCCTCCATCCGATGGAGGGCCCGCGCCACGTCATTTCGCGGAACCGGCCGCAGCGGGGCGGGCCGCAGCGGGACGTGTCAGAGCGCCGCATGGGCGCGGTAGACGCGCACCATCCGCTCCGCGACGCACACCGCGCCGCCGCGCAGGATCATCGTGCGGGTGCCCCTGTGCCGGTATCGCAGGTCCACGATGTCGACGAAGCCGCCGCCCGCTTGGACCTGATCGCCGACCCGCAGTTCGGTGGGCAGGCAGTCCACCGCCCTGCGCGCTGGCGGGACCCGGACCGCCTCCGGCTCCCTCGCAGCGGGGCGTGTGCCCGCCGGCCCGCAGGCCACGGTCGAGAACGCGATCTGTCGCCTACTCGGGGATGTAGCGGTCCGAGTTGTCTGCCGGCGCGTCGAGGTGCCTTGACTCGGCTCCCGAGCAAGCCATGTTGTACGGGGCATCGGCGAGCCCGGAAGGCCCACCGATCTCTGCCACATCGGAGCGATGGCATCCAGGCTCGGGAGTGGCGGCTTGCGCGGTCGTGGTGAGCACGCCCAGGGACGCGGCGGCCCCGAGGGTGACAGCGGCAAGTACGAGTCCACGATCAGCACGCCAGCCTCCGCAGCCCGCAACGTGCTCCCGTTCTGAGCACAGACGAAGTACCGCTAGCCTGCCCAAACACCAAAGGATCATGTGGCGAGGGCCGACCGCACGTGCTCACCACGTCCTGGCCAGAAGTGTTCAGGCCGCGTGTCGGTCCCGATCAATACCAATGACCGGAGGGCGGGCGGCTGTTAGAAAGAGCAGCACAGATTGGCAGGTCCTGCCCCGAGCTATCCGTCGGGCGCAATCCGTCCAAGAAGGGGCCCCGTGAAGACACAAGGCCGGAAGGTGCTCCGCCGGAAGTCCTTCAGAGCCATGTCGGCGATCTGCACCACTGGATTCGGCGTCTTTGCCGCTGGGATCGCGGTGAGCATCGTGGTCAGGGGCCCGGACTCAGATGCCCTCGGGGTCGTAGCCGTGTGCCTGGGCGGGATCGCGTTCATCCGGCGGATCACAGGGTCGCGCATCGTGCTCGGCGAGAAGGTGCTGACTGTGGTGAATCCGGTGTTCACCCATGACATTCCCTACCGTTATGTGGCCAGGGTGGCAGCAGACAGCGGTGGGAACCTGATCATCACTACCTCGCAGGCCGTCGAGATCGGCGCCTTCGGGTTCGGCGGGTCGCTCGTCGATCACTTCGTCGGTTCCACTGACCGGACCGTGTCCCAGATCAAGGCCGGGATCTCGGAACGGAGGGACCTGCGTGGGGACTCCCGTACGGTCCGACGCTTTACCCGGGCGTGGGTAGCCGATGGCTGCACCGTGGGCATGCTCGTTCTTTTCGCCCTCGCCGGCGTCATCGGTGACTGGGCTCCTGCCGTATGAGCCTCGAACTCCGCAGCTGACGCACGGGGACACCTCGACCATCGCGTTCGTGTGTTCACGGTGTCGTCGCACACGAAGAGACACCCAAGTCCCAGACACGACCACAGCCGGTGTGCAACGGGAGTGTCGCCGTCACCCCGCTTCATGACCACGCAGAGAGTCGTCTAACAAACGTACGGCGGCCAGCGCCGACCACGGCCAGCGAGGCCGACGGCATGCCCACGGGCACCTCGATCTTGTCGTGGGCGAGCAGCCAGGCCACAACCGCCGCCCGGTCGAACTGCGGGTGCACGTCCGTGCCGCCGACCGGGGCGGGGAAGTCGTCGTGCCGGCGGCGCCAGTTCACCACCGCGGCCCGGCCCACCCGAGCCATCCGCGCCACCTCCGCCAGCAGCACCCAGTCCCGGCCCGGGACAACCGGGTCCAGGGCGGAGAGCAGGGAGCGGCGGCCCGCGCGGGTGGCGCGCACCACCCGCCAGTCGACCCAGGGGCGGACGACGGGGAGCAGGGCGACGTCCTCGGCGGAGTACAGCGGGACCGTGGTCACGCCGCCCTGCCGCTTGTAGTCGATCTCCACCGAGCCGACCGGCGCGACCCAACCGAGGCGCACCACGGCGTCGAAGTCGACGCGGCGGACGCCGAGGCGCCGGGCGGCCTGGTCCGGGCCGAGGGGGACGTACCGGTCGAGGAGGGCCGGCAGGTCCCGGCGGCGGCTGAGGACGGCCACCTGGTCCGGGTGGACGTCGGGGCACTCGGCGTCCCCGCCGAGGCGGACCAGCAGACCGGCCCCGGCAAGGTGGCCGACCGCCGCAGCGGTCACCCGCGGCCGGCACCGCAACGGCTCCCCCAGGGCCGCCGTCAGCCGGTCCGCCGCCACCCCGGCACCGATCGGCCCCCGCAGCGCCGCGCGCACGGCCTCGGGGTCGGCGGCCTCCACCACCGCCCGCGACCACTGCCCCGGGCCGGCGTCCGCCGGCGGGACCAGGCCCGAGCCGACCGCCCACCGCCAGGCCGCCAGAGGTACCCGCAGCCAGCCCGCGGCCTGGTTCTCGTCGTAGCTCTCACGTACCGACGCGCCATGAATCGCACTCCGATCGCACATCGACCGGCCCGACGGTCGGGCCGCGCCGGAAACATGCCGAAAGATCCTGTTTGTTGTCAATAGCCCTGATTCTGGGGTGAGTTGGGAGCACACCGCACAAGCCGCCTACGCGTACGCGAGGGCAAAAATCACCCCTGTGGGGGACTGCGGACCGGTGCCGGACAGACGGGGGCGGGGGCCGCCGCGACCCCCGCCCCTCCCCCGGACGGCCTACAGGTAGTCGGCCGGCTCGGCCGCGAAGGTGCCGCGGTGCGGGCCGTACAGCGGCATGTCGGTCAGCCGGAACCGCTCCGTTCGGCCGCCGGGCCGCAGGACGGCGACGACGGCGCCCGCCGGCTCCGAACTGGCGAACCGCTCCGGGTGGGCGTCGGCGGTGAGCGGGGTGTACCAGCGGGCGATGCGCTCCATGACGGTGCCTTCCTGGTCAGGGCCCCTGTGGCCCCTCTCCACCCCTTGCGGAGGTCTCACGGCCAGAACGACAGCAGCACCCCAAAAACCCGCCCTAGATGATCTAGGTATGCGGAGGTATATCCGGGTGATCGATGTGACTGATTCCCAATGATTCTTGTCAACCCAGTGAGCCGTAAGGTGCGGCCCATGAAATCGTTGATCGCTGCCGTCCGCGAACAGGACGAAGCTGCCCGTTTTCTCGCTTGGCCGGGTGACTTCGACCTGGACCGAGGCGACCATGTCGAAGAAGTCCACCTCGCCTCGGGCGCCGCGCTCGAAGGTTTCGCCGGCGACGGCGCCGGGGGCACGTACTTCTTCTGCGGTGAAGGCGGCGAGGACCGTCCCATCCTCTATGCCGACTCCGAAGGAGGTGCGGCTCTGGTTGCGATCGGCTTGCCCGAGCTCCTGCAGCTGCTTCTGGTCGCCCCGTGGTGGCGCGATTGCCAAGCGTTCACCGACGAGGAGAGTCGCGAGCTCGCGGCCGAGTATCTGGAGGACATGCCGGATCTCGTGGCCCGGAGAGACCGTGCCGCGGCGGCCCTGGGCCTCGCTCTGTCGGCCCAGGCAGATGTCTTGGCCCGTTTGCGGGAGGTAGCCGTTCGGATGGGCGAGGACTTCGTCCTCATCTTCACGCCGGAGGGCCACCCCTACGAGCCTCTCATCAGGAAGTGAGACGTACCGCCGCAGCAAGCAGGCGCCGTCCCAGGCAACAGGGATCAGCCCACGGCGAGACCTCGCTGTGGTGGTTGGACGTCGAAGGTTCGCTGGTCGCGGATGAGGGCCCACATGACGTCGAGGCGGCGGCGGGCGAGGGCAAGGATCGCCTGCTTGTGGCTCTTGCCCTCGGACCGTTTGCGGTCGTAGAAGGTCTTCGAGGTGGGGCAGAACCGGGCGGCGATCTGGGCGGAGAGGTAGAACACGCGCAGGAGCCGACGGTGGTAGCGGTGTGGTCGGCGCATGTTGCCGCTGATGCGACCGGAGTCCCGAGGGACCGGTGCGAGGCCGGCGACGCCAGCGAGCCGGCCCGCGCTGCCGAAGGCCTCCATGTCGCCGCCGGTGCAGGCGATGAACTCCGCCCCCAGCAAAGGACCCATGCCGGGCATGCTGAGGACGACTTCCGCCTGACGGTGCTCTCGGAATCGGGCCGCGATCTGCGCGTCGATGTCCGCGATCTCTTCGTCCAGAGCCAGCACTGCCCTGGCCAGGGTGTTCACCACGGCCGCAGCCGTGCTCTCCCCGGCCACGGCAGTGTGCTGGGCCTGGGCCGCGGCGACTGCCGCATCGGCCATGGCCTGGGCGGAACGGACTTTGCGGTTCTTCAGCCAGGTCGTGAGCCTGTTCGGGCCGATCCGGCGCAGGCCGGCCGGGGTCTGGTAGCCGGTCAGGAGGATCAGTGCGGCTTTGGATGCGGCGTAGTCGAAGGTCCGTTCCAGGGCGGGGAAGTACTCCAGCAGCTGTGCCCGCATCCGGTTGATGGCGCGGGTGCGGTCGGCTGCGAGGTCGTAGCGGCGGGCGGCGAGGATCTTCAGGTCCACCGCGATCTCGTCCCGTTCCTGCAGTGGCTGCAGGTCCCGGCGCATCCGGGCCTGGTCGGCGATGACGTAGGCGTCCTTCGCGTCGGTCTTGCCGTCGCCTCGGTAGCCACGGGAGGCGTGGTGGACGGTTCGGCCAGGGATGTAGAGGAGCCTCTGGCCATGGTTAGCCAGGAGAGCGATCAGCAGAGCGGCGCCGCCAGCGTTCAGGTCGATGGCCCAGGTCACGGGACCGTCCTCGGCCAGTGCGAGGACGTCGCCTATAAGCTCCAGGAGCTCGGGCTCGTTGTTGGGAACCCGGCGCGAGAGCACCTTCGTTCCGTCCGTGTCGATCACCGTGCAGTGATGCGCGGCCTTGCCGGCATCCGTCCCCGCCCAGAGCTCAGGCACCCGAGCCTCCCTCGTCGATCGGTTGACTGGTCCCTGCAGACGACCACGCCGACGTGTCCTTACGAAGCGATCTCTGTTCGCTCATCCCAATGAGTGGCCGTGTCGTCGCGGGGCACTGGGGGGCCAATCAGTCAAAGCCACACGTACGGCATGAGCGTCGTCTGCCACACCCAGGCCCCCGGGTCTCCCGATCGTACGAAGGACCGGAATCAACCCGCCAACACGGTAAGGAGCGTCGTAGTTGGCCAGTCTGGTCAACCAGGTACGCAGCCACGAGTCAGTGGAACCAAACGACAAGGCGTACGTTCTCGGCCCCGTGGACCTCGCTGAGGATGCGCATGACGCTCCAGACCCGGCCCCAGTCGGTGTCGATCCCCGCGGCTGAGGCGCGGGTTCGTGTACCTGAGGCGTCGGTCTCCTGCCAGTCCGTGGTGTCCAGCTCGGCCCAGGTCAGCCAGGTGGTCCCGTGCACATCGTGGGGGCCGCCGTAGCCAGCGAACTCACCTCGCAGCCCATCCGAGGCGTCGTCCGGGAAGCCACGATCCTCTGCCAAAGGACGGAAGCCGAAGGAGTTTCGGACTCCGAAGAGGCAGGCCAGGCCGTCGTAGGCGTTGCCCCTGTTGAGGAGGAAGAGATCGATGCCGACCTCCCATACGGAGTCCTCGTCGTCGGGGCCCCATAGGCGGGCCCCTGGCCGGCATTCGATCATTCCGCTGACGTCGGTCGACATGGGGAGATCCTGCCAGCGCAGGCCAGGAGCTGGCATCTCCTTTCGCGCGCGTACGTACGTGGCCGGGTCGAGGCTCTGGCTCAGCCGGATCCGTAGACGTCATAGGGACGCCTCCTGCGCGGTTCCGGCCAACTACAACGCTCAGCGGCAACTACATGCTGAGCTGCAGACTCCGCCCACGTAACGCCAGCATTTTCAGCTCAGCAGAGGATTGCCCTGGAGGTTCGCTTCCCCGCACGGCCAGGGGCCCTCGGCCAGGGGGCCCAGCGGTGTACGGAAAACCAGGACCTCGTTGTCCAGGGAGATGGCGACGATGCCTTCGTCCAGCAGTAGCGCGCGACCGATGACGGCTCGGCTGTCGTCCATGGCAAACAGTTCGTGTCCGGCGAGGTCCGTGTCCACGGCGAGTAGCTTGCCGTCGCGCCAGAACACCGCGGTTCCCTCGCAGTCCATCGCGGGGTAGGACGTGTAGTAGCCCGTCAGCGCCGGCCCGTCCACGAGGCTGTTGTCCGGTGCGAGCCGCCGGAAGCATGATCTCGAAGGCAGGCGATTTTCGAGCTCGGGGCCGCTGGCACTGCCGTTCTTGTCGACGAGCATGGCCCCGTGGCTGGCCCAGCGCGCGGTTTCAGCGCCGTCGCGGCCGAAGCGGCCCGTCGTGAACGCGCCATAGCCCTGGGATCCGATCAGGAACTGGCCAGGACCGGCTATCGCCTTTCGGCCGGTGGGAGCCGGAGAGGTCACCGACACAGTCTCGCCGCTGTCCAGGTCGAGGAAGAACGTCCGCCCGATACCGCCCCGTGTGTCGGTGAAACTGGCTGCGATCCGGTCTGCCGATACGAGCAGTGGCTCCCAGTGGTCTACGCCGATCTCCTCCGGGACCCAAGGTCTACGCGGCTGGATCTCCCATCCGGTCCGGTCTCCCATCTCCACCACACCCGGGAACGACACCGCACCGAGCACGGCTCCGGTGCTGGCCGGTCGAGGGCCGCGGCCCGGGCCCGGGCAAGTTCGCGAGCTCGGTCGGTCTTCTGCTGCCGAGTCATCTGGGTCGGCCAGGCATCGACCGGCGTCTTGGCGGCCACCAAGTCGAGGAGAACTGGCAGAAGTTCGGCGTCGCTGCGGGGCTTGAGCCCGGCCTTGGCGGCCTGCCGCAGGACGTCCCCGACGCGGGCGTCGGAGAAGGCGGGCACCTCTTGGCCATGCGGGAGCCCGTTCCAGGGAAGTTCGTGCCAGGCTCCGTCCAGTTCGATGAAGACTTGGCGGCAGTCCCGGGGGTCGCGGTGCACCGCCCACTTCCCCGCGTGCCGGTCACCCCTGCTCGACAGGCGGCCCCGGTGGGGTTCGAGGATGGGGCTGTGGGCGCCGTACCAGAGGCCGCTGATCTTCACGCCGCGCCGGGTGTCGATCCGTACGAAGTGCACGGGCAGCAGCTCGTAGTAGAGCTCCGGCGGCGGGATCTCCAGACAGATCCCGTCCCGCGCGGCCGCAGCTGCGAAGAGGGTGTTCGGGCTATGCCGACCACTCGGATCCCAGGCGGGCGCGTACTGGTCGAGACGCCGGTTCTGCCAGACCTTCACGATCCACGTGGCCAACAGGTGCTCCATATCCGACAGCGTCCAGGTCGCGTCGCCCTCCGGGTCTGCGCCGCGGTCGGCGACATCGATACCGCGATAGCCAAGGAGGAGCTCCAGCAGAAGCGACTGGATCCCGGCGAAGGCCCGCTCGCAGGCGGCCTTGTCCGGTGGCCGCATCGCCCGGGCCGGCAGTAGATCGATCCCGAGTGTCGCCGCGGCCTGGACAAATTGGTGGCTCTTGTAGACGGCACCGTGGTCGCTGGTCACCGTCTCCGGAGCGAAGAACGGCAGCCCCGCAACTGGGTGCCCGGCCAACTCCGCCACCAGAGCCGCCGGGGCGCCGGGGTAGGGCCACTCCGTCTCCGGCCCCCAGTCCGGCCGCATCGGCAGCGGCAGCAGCACGTCCCGCAGCAGCATTGCCACCTCCACCGCCGATTCCGCCACCGGCGTGAGCCGGAACGCCACGACCGAGTGGGTGCAGGCGTCCAGCGCGATCGTCAGGTGCACCGTGATCGGCTCGGCGAAGACGTCGTCCAGCACCTTCACCGGCAGCGGCGTCGTATCGAGGACCACCACCTGCCCCGGCCTGCTGACGTGCACCGTGGTCTCCGGCATCCAGGCCGCCGCGGCTGCGGCCGCCGAGCGGACGTAGCGCTGGCGGCCCCCGCCCGGTCCGAACCACTCCCGCCACACCTTGATCAAGGTTGTGTAGTGCGGGACCCGGACCTCGCAGTCAGAGAAACGCTCGCGTACGTACTGGTGGATCAGTCGCTCCTTCGACTTCATGCTCATCCGCGAGCGATGCAGCGATTCCGCGTGCACCGCCACGATCGCCGCCTCCACCTCCGGCGTCAGCGACGCATGGCCGGACAGCCCACGAGTCCACCGGCCGTCAGCAAGGCCTGCAAGCCCTCTCTCGGCGTGCTGACCGGCCATGCGCCGAAGCGTTCGCTCGCTGATCGAGCCCAGCCCCAGCTGCTTCGCCTCCTGCGGACCCAGCTCCCTGAGCTCCCGGACCTTCGCCTAGCCGGTCTCCACCTCCAGCAGGTGTTCCTGCCTGATCCGGGCCCGGGCGAGATCGTGCTCGGCGAGATCCTCTGCCCGGCGCACCTGGCCGCCTTGTGCCATCAGTCCGTCCTCGGCAGGTAGATCCACGACTCGTCTCCCAGCGGCAGAGCCAGGTCCACGGTCAACCGCCGCGACCAGAGCAGATGGAGCACGTAGGGCCGAGCGAGCGCCGGCCAGGAGGTGGCTGCCACGAGCTCGCCCAGTCGTCGCGGTTTTCCCGCGGCCAGATCGAGGAGCTCCGGCAGCAGTCCCAGGGGGTCGGTCATCGCACGGCGCCGGGCGGACAACGCTTCCAGTGCCGCCCAAGGCCGCGGCCTCCATCCCGCGACCACGGCGTACTGCCAACCGGCGGCTCCCGCCGCCTGCTGGGCAGCGGCGAACTTCACCGCGTCGTCCGGCTTGATCAGATCCGCCGGCCGGACGTCGATCAGCAACGCAGTCCTCCGCGTCAGCGCCAGAAAGTCCGGCGTGTGCCGGACCGGGCGCCGGCACGTCGTGAACCTCAGGGTGAACGGCTGCGACAGCACCTCTGTCATGCCGCCCACGAAGTCGAGCGCCAGCAGCACACGCCGCTCGGCCAGACTCTCGAACCCGTGCAGCCGCCCCGTTCCCGACAAGTAGGCCAAGCCTGGGCGATGCCGCCGACCGGCCCGCCAGGCGAAGGTGCGGGCAGGCCGCGAAGCTGGCCACCCGAAGTCTGCGAGGTCGCGTACGGGGCTCACGACCTCCCCCTGAGTAGACCGCCATGTGGCGAGCCACCTACGTGCCCAGCCTGCCTCGATATCCAAGACCTCAGCCGCTTCCGGCACCGCGAACAGGATCGCGAGATCGTCGAGGGAGGAGTTGTGAGACCACACCGGTCTCCCAGTAGGGGTGGACTGAGCGGAGGCGGTAGCCATGGCACCAGCTCACACGTATGTCGAGCGCACCTGCCGCACTTCCACGAAAGTCGTCACCGAAAGTGCTTCAACCTATCTATCTGAGCTCTCGGCACGCGCACAAGACCTCCTGCGTCGCTCAGCCCGGCGTGAGTGCCCCTCTCGGTTCGGGCTGCCGATAGAGCTCTGGCAAGTGCGCGATCACACGGGGAAACTCGTCCCAGCTCCCATGGATCTCATCATCCGATGCGAGGGATTCGAGCAGAAGTTCGGTGGCCTGCGCTACGAGGTACGCCGTAGCTGGGTTGTGAACGGGGACCGGTACGAGACCGCCCGCGTGTGGGAGTACGACCACCTCGGTCTGCAGACTGCAGCATGGCAGGACCCAGGAAGAGGAGGCTGGTACTTCGAATGGACCGGCGAGCGTGTGTCGAAGCCGTGCCGGGACTTGATCCACACCGACGGCAGCGTGGGCACCGACATCGACGGCGGCAGTCCCTACCTCCCCATCGCCCCGTCGCTCCCGAATCTGATCGAATCACATGCCCTCACCGACGCCGTCGCAACGTGGAAGCCATGGCCCATGAACAGCCTTGCCACCTCGGCCATCGAACTCCTCGACGGCCTGGTGGAGGTGCCTGAAGCCTCATGGGGTTCCTCGCGGTGGCGGCTGTCAGACACCGTTGCCGTCATGGACTACGACAGCTGGGACCACAAGAATCCGCGCCGCCGGACGCTCGTCTGGTCTCGCGAAGAAGCCGGTCACCGCCAAGTACAGGCAGTCCTTGACGGACAGCACCAAGATCAGAGCGACGCCGTGACGCCCGGCGGAACGACTTCGTAGAGGCGCCGGTCCCGGATCAGGGCCCACAAGACGTTCACTCGGCGGCGGGCGAGAGCGATCACAGCCTGGGTATGGCGTTTTCCCTCGGCGCGTTTGCGGTCGTAGAAGGTCCGGGAATTGGGGTCATAGCGGACGCTGGTCAGGGCGGACATGTAGAAGACGCGCTGGAGGCCGCGGTGGTAGTGGCGGGGGCGGTGGAGGTTGCCGCTCTTCTTGCCTGAGTCATGCGGCGCCGGTGCGAGCCCGGCGAAGGCGGCAAGTCGGTCCGGAGTTGCGAAGAAGGTGAGGTCGCTGCCGACGCCGGCGAGGAACTCGGCGCCTAGGAGAGGGCCGATGCCGGGCATGCTCGTGATGATTTCGGCGAGGTCGTGGGCGCGGAAGCGGTCCTCGATGAGCCGGTCGACTTCCGAGACCTTTTCGTGCAACCCCCGAACGTCGGCGGCAAGGGTCCTCACCAGCTGGGCGATGACCGCCTCGCCAGGGACTGCGGTGTGCTGCTGTTCGGCGGCCTCGACTGCCGTAGCCGCGAGCTCCTCTGGGGTGCGGACACCTCGGGCACGGAGCCAGCGGGTCAGCCGGGCTGTGCCCATGCGCCGGATCGCGGCCGGGGTCTGGTAGCCGTCGAGGAGGACCAATGGACCGGCGCTGGTGAGGACGAGGGCGCGTTCCAGAGCAGGGAACATGCCGGTCAGCGTGGAACGCAGACGGTTGATGGCCCGGGTCCGGTCACGGACAAGGTCCGTGCGGCGGCTGGTGAGGATCTTCAGCTCGATGGTGGCCTCATCGGTGGGCCGCATTGGCTTGAGGTCCCGGCGGATGCGAGCCTGGTCAGCGATCACCAGCGCGTCACGCGCGTCGGTCTTGCCCTCGCCGCGGTATCCGTCGCTGGCCCGGTTTACTACCCGGCCGGGAATGTAGAGGAGCTCCTGGCCATGTCCAGTGAGCAGGGCCAAAAGGAGTGCAGGCTCGCCCCCGGCCATGTCGACGGCCCAGGTGATGTGGTCTCCCAGAGCGAGGACATCTTGGAGGAGCTGTAGTAACTCAGGCTCTCCGTTCGGCACCCGCCGGGACAGCAGCTTCGCGCCGTCTTGGTTGATGGCGACGCAGTGGTGGTGAGTTTTCCCGCTGTCTATTCCGGCCCAGATCCGGTTCATCGTGCTCCAGACGATCGTGCGTGCAGGTCTGCCGCAGACGACCTCGCCGGCATGGCCTTACGCAGCGATCTTTGTCGCACTTCCCAATCTGGCGGCCGGGTCGTCGTGGGGCGCCGGGCGGCCAAGCCACTGCAGCCACGGACGGCAGCCAACTAGAAGCCACACCCGGCACCCCTGGGCGGCCCACCATACGAAGGGCTCGACCGTCCCGTCCCAGGAACGTAAGGCCAACTAGAAGCCACACCCGGCACCCCTGGGCGGCCCACCATACGAAGGGCTCGACCGTCCCGTCCCAGGAACGTAAGGCAGCCAACTAGAAGCCACACCCGGCACCCCTGGGCGGCCCACCATACGAAGGGCTCGACCGTCCCGTCCCAGGAACGTAAGGCCAACTAAAACGCTCAGCCACACTTAGCCGCGCAACCCTCGCGGCGGACTTCCCCCGGAAATCGAACACGTGTTTCTATTGGGGTGTGAGAGCACCGTTCCGCTTCCCTCCGGACCTGCTCGCCCTCGAACGGGCGTGGCTGGACACCTACGCCGGTCTCGCCGAGTCCCCGGCCACGGCCGGGACGACCGTGCTGCGGCGCCGGTTGATCGCCCTGTCCGGGCGCCTGTGCACCCATCCCCACTGGGAGTCCCCCGCCGGTTGGCGGGCGGGCAGCGTCGAGCTGCGCCGCGCCGCCTGCACGCACACACCGGCCCCGGCAGAACGGAACGCAGCATGAGCGAGCAGACCCCCACCACGCCCCGTCCCAAGACGGTGCTGGTCACCTGGGCACCGAGCCAGACCGGCCCGTGTGCCCGGTGCCACGCTCCCACCTGCCGTTACGGGTTTGGGGCTTCACCCCTCTGCGCGGCCTGTAAAGCCCTGCGGCAGGCCCAGTACGGGAGCTGAACCGTGTCTGTACTGCCGCCCGACCTCCCCCGGCTGCGGACCCTGGTCACTTACCTGCGCGGCGAACTCGGCCGCGCGGAGCAGGCCCTGACCGTTGCCGAGGAGCGCGAGGCGCTCGCCGCGCGGAGGCTGCCGCCCAAGGAGCCGCCCGCGTGGCTGATCGAGCGCGGGATCGGCAACGGCCGGCCCCCGGTCCGCCTGCACGCCGGGGATTGCTGGGACACCGGCAAACGCTGCGCCCCCGCCACCCCCGAGCAGATCCGGCGGCTTCTCGCCGAGGGCGTACCCGCGTGCATCCACTGCCGTCCCGACACCGCACTCGGAGTGCTGGAGTGACCGGGCACCGGCAGTGCGGAGGAATGGGCCCCGCGCCGCGCGTGGTCGTCCATCCGCCGGACGCGGAGGGCGGGCGCCGTGTCCGCGTCGGCGGCGTGAGCCTCGGCCGGGCCCTCGGCCCCCGCGATCTTCTGGAGTTCCTGCGGCGGGCCGGCCTCGACCCCGACGACGTCTTTGACGATGCGCTGCTGATCGAATGGCGCGGCGGCGGGCCGGCAGTGTGGAGCCCGGACACGGACGGGGCGTGAGCACGGGGCGGGCCGCGACCCGGGGAAAGGACGGCCCGCAGTGCTGCGCCGGTCACGCCCGCGCCTGCTCTTCGCCGGCAAGCCGTCCCACACCGACGGGCGACTGACCAACGACAACCTGGCAAGGAGGCCGGGGTCAGCCCCGCGACGATGTTCCGGGCCAAGACCGTGCTGGCCGACTGTGACGCTCACACCGCGGCGCACGGCTCCCTGAACCCTGGCGAGGCCCGCCACGACGCCATCGTTCACGACCTGCGACGGAAACTGGCCCAGGCCAAACGCGAGATCACCGACCTACACCAGCAGCCGCCGCGGCCGCCACCGTCATCGCCGCCCTGCACCACGACAACCAACTCCTGGGAGCCGAGCACACCGCGGCCGTCACCGCGCTGCCGCCCCGCCCCCGCGACGAAGCCCCCGCCCGCTGACAACACCACCCCCTTACGCTCCTTCTCAAAGTCGGTAACAGCTACCGCGCGTTGAGGAGGAACTGTGTCAGTGGACGGTGATGGCCGAGGCGTCCGCGATGCCCTGGTCGGTCAGGAAACGGCGCACGTACTCCCTGTGGTCACCATGCAACACGATGTCAGCGCCACCCTGCGAGTCTGTGGCCAGGTTGCCGTTACACCTAAGCTCCTTCTTGAGGACAGTGAGCACCTTCTGCACGCTGACCTCCTTGGGAAGCCCCTGAACGTGCGTGAACGCTTTGACGCCATTCCTCATTTGCAGCCGCACGTGGATTTGGTCTGATCCAGTCCCGACCGGATCATGATCGTTGATGTTGTCGGCCACTGTGTCCTGTCCTCTTTCCGTTTTTGGAACCAGGCCATCGCCCGCTCCTAGTCGGACGGGCTTGGAAGGGACAGTTCTGCCCCATCCGAGCAGATCAGGCCGCCGCAGAGAACGCCATCACCCACGGGAGCGATAGCGTCCCTTCCGATCCCGGGTTCTCGCACTTCTCAGGGCCGCCGGCGAGCGCGGTCCCGGCGGCGGCCCGGGGTCAGACGGTGGGCGAGCCCGTGTAGTCGTGGCGCCCGTAGCCACGGCCGTCACCGTGCCAGTCCAGGAACAGAACCCTTGCTGCTGGCCCCCGCACACGGGGCCGGGCCGGCGCTGCGCGAAATGCGGTCGGAGCACGGCCTGGCGGTGCCGTAGGGTGGTGTTCACCGACGCGGGGTGGAGCAGCTCGGTAGCTCGCTGGGCTCATAACCCAGAGGTCGCAGGTTCAAATCCTGTCCCCGCTACCACACCGGAAGGGCCCGGATCCTCAAATGGATCCGGGCCCTTCTGCCGTACCGAGGCAGCTATGACGCCGGCGGCGGCCCCAACCGCGGAGTCACGCCGCGGACGAGCATCGGTGGTGCCGCAGCCGGCTGCGACGGCCCGCAGCTGCTCCGGCTCGGTCTCGCCACCGCCAGTTCCGACCGCAGCTCGCAGTGTTGTCGGGCTTGGAGTTCACTCGTCCGAGCGACCGACGCCGGGGAGAGCTGTGGCTACGCTGCCGGTGGGACTGCCTGTGACGGGGCGGCATGTGAGGGGGCGTCCGTGGTGTCGTTGGTGACCGAGGACGTTTTGCGGACCATGCTGGCGGCGCGCAGTGGTTTGTCTTCGGAGGGTTTGTGGGTTCAGGCGCATTTGGTGCCGCGTGAGTTCGGTGTCTCGTGGCCGCTGACCGATCGGCAGGCCGAGACCGTGGTGGCAGGCCTGCTCGATCGCCTGTGTCAGGTGCACCCCCCACCTGTGCCGGACAGTGTGGGTGGCGGGAAGGAAGCCGGCGCGGGTCGCAGGTACGTGTACCTGTCGGAGATCACTGATCGCTACCAGCGCTGTGACACCCGGCGGATCGTGGAGCGGATCCACCGGCGCGGGGCAACGCCCGCACTCCCGGATTTCGGCGGTGTGGACTACGACCCGCGGTCCGAGCGGGGATGGGGAGCCGCTCGCCCGGCTGCTCCCGATGCGGGCGGCAGGGCGAGCTGGGGCTGGTGGCATGCGGTGCGCAAAGCCGGACCACGGCCTCTGTACCGGATGCCCGACCCGTACACGGGTGAGGACGAGCCGCCGGTCGACCGTGCCCTGGCGCTGCGTGACGAGTTCGGTGACGGGGGCGCCTACCGTGACGCGCTGGCCGCAGCGGTACGCGAGGACCCGCGGCAGATCGACTGCTGGGCGCACCTCGGCACCGAGGCGTTCACCCGTGCCGACTCGGATATGGCAGTGCTCCCTGACGCCTTGGGCTATTACCAGACGGCCGTCGCGGTAGCCGAACTGTCGCTGCCCGCGGTGTTCAGCGGCGTCCTGGCATGGGACGAGCTGGACAACCGGCCCTTCCACCGGGCCCTGCACGGACTTGGACTGACGTGGTGGCGGCTGGGGGAAACGGAGAGGGCTGCCGCGGTCTTCCGCAACAGCCTGTGGACCAACCCGGACGACAACCAGGGCATCCGCTACCTGATAGGGCAGACGGAGACAGGCGTGCCCTGGCACCGAGCGGACCTGGAGTGAGTCTTCGACGATGCCGCGAGTCCTCGAAACCTGTCTTCGGCATTCTTGTGATCGTCTACGGCCGCCGGCCTGGGCAGCGGTGAGGCGAAGGCGGACCGGGGGCTTCCGTTCGGCGCAGGGTGCGGCCCGGTACGCGGTACCCGAGCCGGCGGCAGGGCGGGTTCCGCCCGGGAGCCCTTCGCACGTCGGCCGGGCAGACCACCCACGGCGGCAGGGCGGAGTTCTCGGTTCCGTGGTGGCGGCTGGTCAGGTGACGGTGACCCGCAGGACGTACGGCTCGCCAGCGCTGATCGCGGCGGCCTGTTCACGCAGGTCGCCCTCGGCGAAGCCGAGCAGGGCCTGGTCCGCGGCCCGGCGCAGGAGCGGCAGGATTTCGGCGACCGGTCGGCCTCGGTGCGACCGCGCGAGGTCGGCGAAGGCCCGTTGATAGGGGGCGCCGTATGTGCCGGTGCTGTCGGCGAGCAGCCGGTCCAGGTGCTGCCCGCTCACACTGATCTCGCCCATGACCCGCTCCGTTCCAACGGGGCCCAGCCCGTTGCGGGCCCTTGTCTTCGACGCTAGAAGCGAGGTCTGACAACGGCGGCGAAGTGCCCACGCCGTCTACTGGCCCCCGCCCGCCCGAACACCTCCACGGCGGCGCGCCGTATGCGCTTGGCCGGCAGCACCCTGCCCGAGCGGCAGGAGCGACTGACCTGGGAGATCACGGAACTGCGGTCAGAGCCGTCATGCCAGACCCCGCGTCGTCCCGGCCCGCTGCCGGCGCTTCAGCGCGCCGCACACCAGCCACATGCCGCGTCGCGCCAGGATGGGGCCCCGTGGGCCCGGAGCCTTCGGGTGACGGGAGCAGAACATTGATCAACGTGGACGTCCAGCGCTGCGGCAGCTCGATTGTGGTCACCGCCGCCGGGGAGCTCGACGATGGTGCGGGAGAAGTGTTCCAGCGCGCGCTGGACTACGTGACGATGGACGAGCGCGATCTCTTGGTGGACCTGCACGCCGTCGCGGCCATGGACGTCGACGGTCTGCTCCACCTCCTGCACCTGCACCGGCGCGCGGAGCGCATGCGCCTGAGGGTGGTGGTCACCGGCTGGCAGCCCCAGCCCCAGCAGTGCATGGCCAACGTGGCCGGTATCCCCGGCCCCAGAGCGGCCACCGGGGAGCGCTACGCCCTGGCGGGCTTCCGCCGGCTCCTCGAGGAGAAGGCGCAGCGCGCACAGGACCACTCTGACTTCGTCAATGACTGGCAGCCCCACGTCTAAGACCGTGTCCTATGTGGTGAGGCGTCGTTGATGTCGTCATGGGGCGGGGTACTTGGAGTTGGATTGTTCCGGACGGGCTGTGGGAGATCGCGGAGCCGCTGATCCCGCCGTCGAAGGTGCGGACTCAGGGCGGCGGGACTCAGGACACGCCTGATGAGACGCTGTTCGCGGCGATCATCTACGTGCTGGTCAGCGGATGCGCCTGGCGGGCGCTGCCGCCCTGCTTCGGGATATCGAAGTCGACGGCCCACCGCAGGTTCCTGATCTGGTCGAGGGCCGGAGTTTGGGGCCGGCTGCACGAGGAGATCCTGCACCGGCTGGACGACGCCGGCCTCCTCGACCTCTCCCGCGCGGTCCTCGACTCCGCCCACGTGAGGGCTAAAAAGGGGGCGAACTCACAGGTCCGAGCCCCGTGGACCGGGGCAAGCCGGGCTCCAAGATGCACGTCCTGTCGGACGCGAACGGGCTGCCCCTCCTCGTCGGCGTCAGCGCCGCCAACACCCACGACAGCCTCGCACTGAAGCCCATGATCACCGGTCACCAAACGAGACACGATCCCCACCGCGGCCGCCACCTCAAACCCCGGCGCCTCCACGCTGACAAGGCCTACGACGTTCCCCACCTGCGGAAATGGTTACGCGGCAAACGCATCGGGGTCCGCATCGCGCGCAAAGGCGTCGAGACATCGGAACGGCTCGGTCGGCGCCGGTGGGTCATCGAGCGGACCATGTCCTGGCTGACCGGTTACCGCCGACTGAACCACCGCTACGAGCGCCACCCCCGCAACTACCTGGCATTTCTCGGAATCGCCGCAGCCCTCTGCTGCTACAAACGGCTCGTCCGCCTCACCACATAGGACACGGTCTAAGGCGCCCTGGGGTCCCTTCGGCTCGGCACGGAACACCATTTCCGCCAGCGTGGAGGGTGCTTCAGGGGGAGGGGTCCCACGCCTCGGGGCCAGCTGCTCGCCATTCCACGAAGTCGGGGTCGGTGAGGTCAACGTCCTCGACGTTCTCCAGCCCGGCGTCGGCGAGGAAGACCCGGATGTCGGACGGGCGGTGCGCGACTCCGATGGCGACGCCGTCGTAGCGGACCCGGCGCCAGCCCTGCTTCTCCAGACTTCGCTATGTCTCATGAGACACGCAGATCACTCTCGTGTGGCCTGTGCCCGGCCGAGGGGGAGCGGGACGACAGCGGCTGATCGGTTCGTTGCGTGCTCGCGGAGCGAGGCGTTCTCGGCGAGGAGCGTCATGATGACGGTCGCGGCGGCATCGACGTCGTCTTGAAGCCGGCGGCATTTGTCTCGGATCTCGCGGAGCTTGTTGCGGAGGTCGCTGGTCTCGGTGTCGCGTTGTTGCTCCCGGAGCCCGGCGGGGCTGGTCCCTGTCCTGTTATCCCATTCGTCGAGGATGTCGTCGGCGCGGTTCATCGTGGCTCTGCTGACCTTGGCCTCGCGGCAGAGGTTGTTCTTGGTCAGCTTGCCGTCGGTGTGCTGGGAGGTGCCGGCGAGAAGCCGTTCCATCGCTTCTCGGAGAGCGTGCTCGGTTTTGGATGAGACGGTCACTGCTCGGCCTTCTTGATCATGAGGTTGACCTCGTGGAGCTGGGCATCAAGGACGGCTCTGCGGTTTCGGGGTAGCGAGGAATCGGACCGTAGGAGCGTCAGGGATGAGCGCTCGGCCTTCCAGATCGGCAGGTGCTCGGGTCCGAGGACGCTGTTGGCGCATCGGGACGGTTGGCAGCGGTCCAGTAGCGGGCCGCGGTGTCCGGGGGGAACGACTGCGTCCTCGATGCACTTCGCGCCGACCGGGTCGTCGTCGTTCATGGTGCAGTGATTGAGTTTGCCGAAGCGGATCGAGAAGCGGGTGCGCTGGAGCAGACTGTGCTCAACGCGAATGTCGCCGCGCTGGGCCTGGCCGGTGACACGAAGTTCTTCGGCTCTCTGGCGGACCGCGGTGAATGCCTCGCGCATTCGGTCGGCGCCGGGGCCAAAGCCGATGGTCTCGCCTCGGCCGTCGGCGGCGAACAGCTCTTTGAGGCGGTCGAAGCGGCGCTCGGAGACGGCGTCGTCGAGGTGTTTTGCCCAGGCTGGGTCCGTTTCCATGTAGCCGCCGGTGGTCCGGTTGGCCAGGGCCCGCGTGGCCACGTGCTTGAGTTGCATGCCGACGGCGATCTCGGAACCCGGGAAGTCCCGGGTGAGCATGGCCATGGTCCTGCGGAACATGTGCGGGGTGACATGTTGCGTCGGGATCTCGTCGAGTCCGGTGACGTGGCGGTAGCCGTTGACGCGTTTGACGAAGTCCGCCAGTGCGGACGCGCTGGTGAACGAGGTGCCAGGGTCGTAGCCGGGGACGGATGCGAAAGCGAGCTCAGGATGCTGGGACAGCCGCTCGGCGGTCGTGATCGCTTGTGCGACCGGATTGACGATCCACCAGTGCTTGGTGGGCAGGTCCGCGTCCAGCTTCCGCTTGGTCGACTTCACCGCCGTGGTGCCGAAGTACTCGACGACGGAGCCCTTGAGGATTTCTCGGATTTCGGAATCCCGCATCATCGACAACGCCGCGACGAAGCAGTAGCAGGCATTGCGCAGGGCCAGCGCCTCGAAGTGCAGCTGTTTGGGCTCGAGCGCCTCGTGCCAGGGGCCGCGGCTGCCGTCCGGCCGCTCGACCTCGGCCAGCATGGGGAGCAGACCGACCTGGATCCGGCCGTCCCTGGCGAGTCGTGCGATGGTCCGTCGGCGTTCAAGGCCAGCCTTGGTGCGGTCGGGGAAGAAGTTGTAGGAGCGGGGGTCTCGTCCGACCAGGGTGTTCATTGCCGTCCAGCTGATCGTGTCCTGCGGGCCTCCGGAGGGGCGGACGGGAACGCGGCTGGTGGGGTCGGCCAGCCAGGCAGCGAAGCGGCGGTGGATCTCGTCGATTGGGCCGTCGTGGAAGTTGGACTGGATGGCCTGCCATCTGTCGAGAGCCTTGAGGATGTCGGGGCCGAAGACGTTGATGTAGGTCCAGGCGGCGCGGACGAGTGGGAACCAGGTCTCCGGTTTGACCACGGGTGTCTTCAGGGGGGCATCACGTGGGATGTCGAGGATCTCGTTGACGCTCTGTTCGGGCCACGGGTCCCCCTTCCGGCCACCGCATGCCAGGACCTGCCGGAACCGGTGCAGGGCCCGGATGACTGTGATGTGGTCGATGAGACTTGAGGTTCCCGGGGTGTGATGGTGGTCGATGTAGCGGTGGAAGTCCTCGTCGCCCCACCGGGTGATGTCATGTGGAAGATGTTGGCTGGCGCCGAACGCGGCCAGAGTGTGGAGGTGGCTGATCCGCAGCCGGATGGTATTGACCTCGTAGGGGTTGGCCCGCAGGTGGATGCCCCGGGCCAGCAGAGCCGGGTGGCGCGGGTTGAGCCAGGTCATGGCCATTTCGCGGGCCAGGAGGTTCCAGGCTGGAGCCAGGCCGTGCAGGTGGATCCGCCGGTTGGCGCGGTCCTGGTTCGGCGGCCGGTGGATCACGTTGTTGAAGTCCCAGCAGCTGGCCTCCCCGAACCGGGGCGGGTTCGCGCCGGGCAGCAACGGATGTGACTGGACGACGGGCTCGTCGTCCCGAAAGACAGATCGGGACTTGGGCAGGGGCAGGCGGGTCATGCGTCGAACTCCACGTGTGCGGCGAGGGGAAGCTGCAGGGACAGTCCCGCAGCGGTGATCTGCCGGCGGGCCGCAGTGATCTCTGAGTCCGTGCGGGCCTTGATCGCCTCGTTGACGTTGACTCGGCTCTGTCCCCATAGCGCGTGGAAGTGCCGGGGCGAGAGCCGGAGCTGAAGCTGGGCCAGGTGGTCAGCGAACAGCAGCAGCTGGGGGAGGTTCGAAGGGAGCACGAACGCGTTGCGGCACTCCAGACAGCGGGTCGGGGCGACGGGGCAGAGCTGTCCGGGGCGGCCGAAGGGGGAGGTGAAGGGGTCCTTGCAGCTTGAGACGCCCATGTCGAGTTGGCCGGTCCGTAGGTCTTCGATCTCCTCGTGGGTCAGGCCCAGGGCGTTTGCCGAACCCGGTTCGCCCAGGGACCGCTCGGCTTCCTCGGTGAGCACGACGGGCCCCTCGAGGGCCTTGGTGAGCCAGCGGTTCTGGGCGGCGGCGATGACATTTCCGGAGATCACCCGCAGGGTGGTGCCGTGCGCGTAGTGGCGGTGGAAGACCTCCTCGCTGTGGTCGTCGGCGATGTCGCTGACCCGGCCCTTGAAGGCGATGGCCTTCTCGACCTTCCCCGACTTGCGTAGCCGGCGAATGTCCGCGGGACCGTCGATGCGGATGCCGTGGGCCTGGATCCAGGAGGCGAGGTTGGCGCCGTCTTGGGCGCCGTCGAACGGCGCGATCCGCAGGGAGTGGACGTTCAAGGAAGCTTTCAGGAACAGAGGTACTGGATCGGCGCCAGACCGCTTGGCCAGAGGCCGGCTCAACTCGAGGAGGGCGCGGACCAGCCCGGCGGCGTCCAGCCGCGGGGTAGAAGGGTGCAGTGACGCCGCCGGCTCGGTGACGGCGGTGCTAAATGCCTGCCGGGTCTGAGCATGGGCCCGCCCCTTGGCGAAATCGAGCAACACACTGCGGGGACCGAATTCGACCGCGTCCTCGGTGAGCGAGACGACTTCCTCGGGGGACCGGCCGGTGGCTGCCATCAACAGGATCCGGTAACTCTGCAGGTCAAGGTTGTGCAGATAGAGCTGACGGACCAGGAAACGCACCAACAGTCGTCTTCCGGAACCTGCCTGAGTCTCCTCGGCAAGAAGTTCGCGCAGCGACGCCGGCATGACCCGCCAGGGCGGCAGCTGCCGGAAGATCTCCTCGCAGGCCCCGTCCTGGTGGGCGATGGCCCAGAGAAGGTTCGCCGGCTGATGCCAGCCTCCCTCGGACGGATCCATGCCGGTCTGGGCGAGTTCCCACCCGCGCTCGATCCTTGCCTGGATCGCCAGATGGTCGGCCCACGCTGCCTTCACCAGCGCCTTCCTGTCCGCCCGCGTGAACTCATCCAACTCGGTGCTCTGCCCGCGGCGTAAGCCGAGGGGGCCACCCACCCAACCGGGCATGTGCCCCGCCACGGGGCGGTCTGGGTGGGCGATCCGGCGGGCGATCAGGGTCCGGATCCGTCCCGCGTGCCAGGCCGGCATGCGGGAACCGGGTGAGAAGTCCGCCGGTAGCAGGCGGATCCACTCGGTCACCGCGAAGTGCAGATCCGGTTCGGCCTTGCCCAAGGAAGCCGAACCGGCGCGAGGGACGGTGGCATCGACATGCTCGCAGAACGACTCGATCGCCGCCCGGTAAGCCCGAGCGGTGGCGGCGGACCAGATCGCGGCGGCTGCCAGCTCGACCCACTCGTCCGCAAGCTGATTCACCAGGTCTCGGCAGGTGTAGCCCGCCGGGTCGAGCGTGAACACGGCCTTGTCGCCGTTGCTCTCCAAGGCGGTCACTGCCCGCAACCCGATTGGGGACAGCTCAGACTTGGCGGACCGCGCGGCGGGAACCGGGAAGTCCCGGGTGTACTCACCTCGGCGCGGCATGGGCGTGCTCCTCCAGGTTCATCATGTGGCGTGCGATGGTGATGTAGGAGGCGCCGCCGACCGCGGTCCACTCCCGGAAGGCGTCGTCGACCTCCCGCATCGGGTCCTTCAGGTAGCGGACGTATCGGTAGGTGGTCGACGGACGCAGGTGGCCCAGTCGGCGCTGGACGATCAGCAGCGGATTGCCAGTCATGTGGTCCAGCAGCGTCGCTATGGGCAATTCCTGAGACGCGGCGTCACCGAGAACCTCCCTGGTCAGGAAGATCAAGAGCCGCAGGGCGAAGGTGTGGCGCAGGTCGTGGTAGACCCAGCGGTGCCGGGGCAACTGCGGTGCGGCCTGGTGCGACGACCACGTCTGCAGGCGGTCCCAGGCCCGCCATCGAACCCGGTCCCAGCCAGAGAAACTGAGCATCTTCCCTCCCCGGCCAACGAAGAGCGCCAGCGGCTCCAGGCCGCCACCGGTCTCCAGCACCGTGACCCGGCGCAGGTCCGGGTCCATGTCCTTGACCACCCGCGTGACGGTGCGTCCCTCAAGGACGCCTCGGAGTCTGCGGCCGTCGCCCTCGATCCGCGTCACGACGAACAGGTCCCGGTGCTGGCGCCGCAACGTGCGCTGGCTCGCCGCCACGATCTCGGGGCGCTCGATAGTCAAGTAAGGGTCGAGCAGTTCCATCGCGTCGGCCGGAACATAGACCGACCGGGGTTGCTTCCTCTTCGCGCAGGCCGCCAGATCGACGTCTGTCGTGCGCGGCCGACCGCCGGATTCCAGCCCGAGTTCGGGCAGCAGCAGGGTGGACCATTCCTGGATCCGCATCCCGGTCAGCAGAGCGAGCTCGCAGGCTGCCCGGTTGCGGTGCGGCCGCCATCCGTGGAACGTCGCATCCAGCCCGGCATCCGGGGTGAGCCCCGCGAAGCCGACATCGCGGAAGTAGACGTACTGTTCGATCTCCATGTGCCGGACCCGGACGTCCGTGCTGGTGCCGCTGCCCAGCGATTCGCCCTGCAGCGTCGACCGCCAGGGCCGGGCCGTGACGTATCCGATGTCCTTCAAAAAGTCGTAGAGCTGCCCGATAGCTGCCGCATCCCTGTCCCAGCTTGGCTCCTCGATCGTCTCCTCTGCGTCGTCGAGACGCCACTGCCGGAACTGAAGGATGTCCGACTCGGTCGCCGAGCGCAGGTCCAGCCCGCGGGCCTGCAAGAAGCCCAGCAGCATGAGCACTGTGTAGGCGTAGGACCGCATGGTCTTCGGTCTTTTCCGACGCAAAGCCAGCCTCCGGAACCATGACGACACCGGTTCGATCGGCCGCATCGCGTCGTCCAGCAGGACAGGTGTGCCGGCAGGCAACTTGTGGCGCAGTAACGCCTCCGCGAACAAGGTGCGGTCAACTCCCGCCACATCCCCGCCCCGCCACACCGCGCGGTGGTTCGCGAAATACAGTCGCACAGTGCCCCCGAGGCTCTTGTACGCGGCTGGGTACGTTCGCGCGTACAACGAGTGCCAACGGAGCAGCCCCTCCGAGGCCACGGGACACCGCCCAGATATCACTCAGATGAGACACAACAGAGTGTCTGGAGAACCCTGCTCGTCTGGCGGGTAGACGATCAGCTTGGCGGACATGCGCTTCTTCTCCGCCCTCCCAGCGGCACCTGGCCGCGGGCGAACGGGTGACGACCGCCCTGTGAAGCAGATCGCGGCCTCTGGCGGCAGCCGCACTGGTGGTTTCGGCTGCGGGGTACGTTCGGTAGTACGGGGTGTGGCCCTGGCCACCGAGGCCGCGACGGGGGTCGCACCCCGACATCGCAAACGTCCCTGCGGTACACATACGGGGTCCGGGTTCCCCAGCCCACAGGGAAACCCGGCCTAGATGGGTTTGTGTGCGTCCGCTCGGAGATCCAAATCGGCACGTGTGATCGTCTCGCGAATCCGCTGATTCCTGCGCGTGCCAGGAGGTAGGAGGCCAGGCCTCCTCGACGATCAGGGTCCGCCGTTCATTCCTGGACACACCAAGGCGACAGGTTCTTGGCGCGGACTCGCCGGGTCCCGCTGATACCGGCCTACGGACGTACGCCGGGCCATCTATACGCGCCACAGGTCCTGCTGATTTCACGGCCTGCGGGTGATACGCGTTGAAGAAGCGGGCGGAGCCCTTCTGCCGCAGATACTCGCTGACGCGAGAGGGTCCCCATGCTCGCCGTCCGGATCCGACGGGTTCCGACGCGCGCGGGTGAGACTTGCGGGGATGGCTCACCCAGCGGAGGCGGAGCCCGGTGCCTTGGCATTCTCCAGGTGCGCTGTCCCGAGGGACAGGTCGGTGCTCACCCATGTTTCCGGTGACGAGGGCCGGCATCCGCAGGCTGGCCATGATGAGGTCGACCAGCCGTTCATGCCCTCGCCCAGCGCGACTGGAGAATCCGACAGTGAAGCAAAGAACGATCACCGGCCGTTGATTCCCGTCCGTACGGGTTGGGTTCCTCCCACTCAAGCGCTTCGGCGCTGGCTCCTCGTCGATACCCGCGCGTGCGGGGCGGATTCCACGAACCTGAAGCCGCGAGTCACATCTGCCGACGATTCTCACGCGGGCAGGCCGGACACATCGCGAGCTGCGGTATCCGTAGGGGTTCTGTCTTTAGTTGTCAGCCAGGGCGGTCAGCTGTCGGAGGAGGGCCTGACACTTGGCGGCGGCTTCATGGGCGCTTGGGAGGGGTTGTCGGCGGTAGGAGTGGTGCTGTGCGGACCATAGGCCGGTCCATTGGGCGACGGGGGCTATGGCGTCGTCCCAGAATGCAGCTTGTGCGAGTGGCCTGTGGGGGATGCGGGTGCCGTGGTGGCGGGCGATTTCGGCGTGGAGGACGCGTTGAACGAAGGGCAGGTTGTAGGCGATGCAGCGGCGGCCGTGCAGGGCGTTGGTGAGGTCGTCGAGGATGTCGCTGAAGGTGGGTGCGTGGCGGGTGGTGTGCAGGGTGTGGTGGTGGAGGCGTGTGGCGTCGGGGGTGACGGGGTGGTTGGGGTTGATCAGTTCGTTGAAGACGGTGCCGTGGGTGCTGCTGACGGCGATCTGTAGGGCCCTGGGATCGTGTAGGCCGGTGGTTTGGATGTTGATGACGCGCAGATCCGGGTCGCCCAGCGTGAGGCGTGCCCATTCCACGGCGTGGGCGCGGACGCGGGGCCAGGTGGGCGGGCGGCGGAGGGCGCGGATGGCGTTGGCGAAGTCGGTGTGGAGTTCGCGGGTTGCCTGGATGTACCAGCCTTCCCCTGGGCGTGCGTGGAGGGTGCCGAGGTAGTGGGTGTGTTGGTAGACGGCCCAGGTCGGGCGGTCGGTGTCTGCTGGGCGGACGCAGTGGATGGGGACGGTGTCGACGTCCTGGGTGAAGAGGTGGGGTAGCCAGCGGGTGTCGGTTGCGGTTGGGGGTCGTTCCATCCGGAGGTGGCTCCGTGGGTGGCGGTCTCGGGGTGGGGCAGCGGTTTGTGGTGGTGCTGTTCGAGGGGTTGGACGAGGAGGAGGCCGCATCCGTAGGCACGGAAGCGGCCGAGGCCTTGGGTGAGGGTGTCGGCGAACGTGTGGGGGTCGGTGACGGTGAGCGTCCCGGCGACTTCGCCGCGGCTGATGACCATGTGGTGTTTGGGGCTTTGGACCGTGAGTGTGGGCAGGGTGCGGGCTGTGAGGCGGTTGGGATGGGCGTCGGCGCCCATCAGGGGGCTGCGGTTCCAGTTGGGTGTGTTGGCGGGCTGGAGGCGGTCGGTGAACCAGTCGAGGGTGGCGCTGGGAGAGGAGTCGGCGGGTCCGTCGCGGGTGTAGCGGCCGTTGTGGAAGCGGTAGCGGGCGGGATTGACGGCGACGCGGAAGCGGTACTGCTGTCCGGCCGTGATGGTCAGGTCGACGGTGTGCGACTGGGGCGGGGTGGCGAAGACGTTCTGGGGGAAGGCGCTGAAGTCGGCCGGGACGCGTGACTGGATGATGACGGTGAGGGTGCGCCGGACGAGGTCGGCGGCGGTGGTGAACAGGATGCCCATCTGGGCGCGGGGGTGGGGGTCTCCGTCGGGTACCCAGTGACGGAAGGGCCGCATGATCATGCGGTGCATGTCCTGGTGGTCCAGGAGGGCTTTGGCGACGTCGGGGTGGTCGAGTTCAAGCTCGGCGAGTGTGTGGTGGACGACGACGCGGGCGGTGGGAGTCACTGCTGCTCCGTGGGCGGGTTCAGGGTGACGCGTTCTTCCCAGCGAGGCGCGCGGATGCGCTGGTGGGAGGCGTAGCTGACGGGCTGGTCGTGGACGTCGTGGGCTCTGGCTGTGGGGCGGGGGACTTCGAGCCAGGCGGTGGTGGGGGCCGGGCGTGAGCGGGGAAGCAGGGGGGTTTCGGCGAGGGCCTCGTCGAGGGGGCCGGGGCGGATGCCGTGGTAGAGGGGCTGGGTGGGGGCGCAGTGTTTCTGGCCGAGCCACAGCAGGCGGCGGGGTTCCTGCAGGCGGCGGGCGAGTCGGCGCAGGAGGGCTTGGTCGGGGCTTTCGAGGCCGGCGAGGAAGGCTGCGTCGGCGAGGTACCAGCGGTCGGAGAGCTGGGGGTAGCGGGTGGTGTTGTTGGCTTGGAGGTTGCCGCTGTGCGGGTCGGGGGCGATGTTCTTGGGTGTGCAGTACCAGTCGCTGAGGCGGGGGTTGTCGATGCGGCCGAAGGTGGGGCCGGTGGCGGTGTCGGTGTCGGGGGCTGCGCGGTCGGCGCGGGCGGGGTCGGTGATGAGGTCTCGGGGGCGCAGGGGGTAGCGGCCGCCGCCGGTGGTCTGGAAGTCGTGGACGAGGGCGCCGGGCCGGTCGGCGCGTACGCCGAAACGGAGTGCGGCGAGCGTGGCGAGGGGCAGGTAGTCGTCGGCTTCGTCGCGATGTTCGTCGCGGTCGTGGCCGTCGGCGGCGGCGAGGATGCCGATGACGCCGCTCTTGGTGGGGCGGGGCAGGCTGTCACGGTTGTTGAAGGCCGAGAGGGTCCCCCAGGACTGGGTGAAGGCCTCCAAGCGGACCAGCAGGGTGTGGGGGGCGCTGTTGCTCATGTGGGCTGGCCGGCGGTGAGAGGAGTGGCGAGTTCTTCGGGCGTGTGGACCTCGAGGGGGCCGAGCTGTCCGGACAGGCGCAGGTCGTCGAAGAGTTCGCTGACGGCGAGGTCGTAGGTGAGGACGGTGCCGGGGTCGAGCTTCTGCTTGCGGGTGATCATCGCGTGGTGCTGGAGGAGCCGCGTGGCGCCCTGGATGCTGGGTGCTCCGGCGGAGGGCTGGATGGCCTCTTCGAAGCAGGTGGCGTAGTTGTACGGGCGCTTGCCTTCGTGGACCAGGACCAGCTTGGGCAGGGTGCCGGGGGCCGCGGTGGTGTTCTTCTTCGCGCCGGGGACGGCGTTGACGAACGCGTCGAGGAAGGCCTGTTCGGCGGCGCGGGCGTAGTCCTCGATCTCGTCTTCGGGGGTGCCGCCGTTTCGCAGGTTGCGGCGCAGGAGGGCCCGGTCCAGGACGCTGTGGGCGTAGAAGGTTCCGCTGACGAAGGGCTGGTAGCCGGTCATCCCGGCGCCGCGGTTGTCGGCGAGGGGCAGGTCCTGCTCGGGATCTTCGGTGGCGAGGGGATCGATCGCGTTGAGGAGGGCGAGGGCGTTGGTGAAGTCGGCGCCCTGCCTTTGTCGTGCGATTTTCCTGTCGTCTGCCGCACTGAAGTAGTCCTCGACGATGTTGGCGGGCTCCACACTGAACGCGGTCGTCGTCTGGATGGCGCCATCGACGTTGCCGCCGGTGGCGATCTCGGTGAGGAAGCGGCCGTACAGGGCGATGTCGATGGCGTCGGCGGGTGCGAGGGCGGCGATCAGCTGGTTTCTGACCTTCTGGGGCATGGGGGGCGTCTTGTCGTCCTTGCCTGCGGCCGCGGGGGCTGCGTCGTCGTCACCGGTGGCGGCTTTGCCTTTTGTCTTGCTCTTCTTCGTCTTCGTGTCGGCGCCGGCGGCCTTTGCCGCCGCGGCTTTGGCGATCCACGTGGCGAGTTCGTCCTGGTGGGTGTGGATGACCTTGGCGAGGGTCTCGCCGGCGTTCTCGGGGGCGAAGACCATCACCTTGGTGAGGTAGGCCGTGTTCGTTGTGGCGCCGAAATTGAGGCCGAGGCCGTTCAGGGCTGCCCGGGCGGTGTCGAGGGCTTCCTGGTGGTCCCACCGGTGGGTGTGGTGCAGGGACTCGGCGGTGCTCAGTGCCCACTCACGGGTCCGCAGGCCCCACGCTCGGGAGGCCAGGGGGCCGGCACCGAGGTTCGCCTGGTCCCGCATGTGCATGCGGTGTGCGCGGCGCTGGGTCTGGGGGCTGAGGGTGACGCGGTTGGCGTCGCCGTACCAGCACTGCTTCGGCCGGCCCAGGGCATCGCGGACGAGGAGGACGTTGGACTGGGTGCTCAGGCTATGGCAGTTGAGGTAGGGGGCGTCGAGGGTGTTCACGGGATTCTCCTTGGTGGGGGGAACACGTTTCGCGGGGGTGAGCTCTGGGGGTCAGGAGGTTGCGCTCTGGCGGGTGCGGCTGGCGGGCGTGTAGAAGCTGCGCGCCCACTCCTTGCGGACGCTTTCGTGCCGGCGGGGCCAGTCGGCGAGGTCTTCGACGAGGGATGCCCAGTGGGGCGAGACGGCTTCGGCGGCACGCAGCCGGTCGACGGCCTCGGAGAGGACGGCGGCCGGCATCGCCCGGTCGCCGGTCAGTCGCCTGAACACGGCCAGACACCCTGGATCGGCGGGACCTCGTGAGAGGCCCAGGCCGATCCGCCGGCATGCCGACCCCATGTCGCCGGATCCGTACAGGCGCGCCCAGTCCATGGTCGGCATCGCCGCGTGGTAGCGGGCGAAGAGATGCGCGGTGAGTTCGTAGGCCGGCCGCTGGGCTTCTCGGGGAGCGAAGGCCGCGGCCACGGCGAGTGCCTCCAAGGCCTCGCTGCGCAGGGGCCCGGACGGCGCCGATTCCTTCAGGGGTTTGAGGAAGTCGTGGTTGCGTGTTTCCACGAGGGATACAAGCCAGCGTGCGAGTGCCCTGCTCGGTGTCGTTTTCGCTTCCGATTCAAGGTCCGGTGCTTCCTCTGCCGGCAGGGCGCCTGCGGGTGCGGTTGGCATGTTGGCCTCCAGAAATTCGGCGGGGAAGGCGCGGTTGCTGTGCAGCACGGTGGAGAGGCGGTCTTCTGCCTTCACCTGAGCCTCCAGCGCGAGGCCGGACGCCGGGAGTGAGCGCAGGCCTTCGTCCAGCGCTGCCCGGCTGAGCGCGGTGACCGACCGTGCGAAGTCGGCCCGGGCCTTCGCGTGGAGCAGGGGGTGTGCCTCGGGAGGGTCTTCGTCGGCGACGGCGATGGCGTCGAGGAGGTCGTGGAACGCCCCCTCGAACCGTGCCCACAGCAGCGGCCCAGGGTGGAGCCGCTCGAGGATGTCCTTGCGTTCTTCGGGACGGGCGTTGGGAAAGGCGATGTCACGGGCGATGACGGCTCCTGACCGCACCGCCCGCTCGGCGGCCGCACACCAGGCGGCGCCATCGACAGCCGCCAGGTGCAGGGGGCGCAGCTGAGTGCCGACGAAGGGGTAGGTGTCACTGACCCAGCCGACCGGGGTCCGCTGGTTGGTGATGAGTCCGACCGACCAGATGTCCACCTTTCGTTTCACCTTCGTCAGGCGTGCGAAGAGGTCTTCGTCCTTGGCGTTCTTGGGGTCCTGGCTGCCGGTACCGGCGTAGAGGGCGGCCGCGCTGCGCCACAGGGCGGTGTCGCTGCGGACCTGCTGCGGGCGGCCGTCGACGAGGACGGCGTCTTGCAGGAGGGTATGGGGCAGCTCGTGCATGAGGTCGCCGGCACCGACGAGGACCCGGTCCACGACGATGCTGCCGTCCGGGCCGATGGCCGGGGAGAGCAGGATCGACCGGCCCAACCAGCTGTGGAGATCGGCGGGCCCGTCCGGCGTCCGCGGCATGTTCGCACCGTCACCGGTGAAGGTGCGCCGGTCCTGGCAGCCTTCGGTCCAGGTGAAGTTGTAGCTGCCGGCCTTCTTCACGGGTGTCAGGTTCAGGCGCAGGGTGTCCGCCAGGCAGTCCCCCATCGCCAGGTTCCGTACCCGTGTGGCGTTGCGGCCCAGCGCGCCGTAGGTGAAGGGCCGGCCGAGCCAGCCGTTCATGGCCTTCATCCGGCCGCCCGGGTCGTACATGTGCTTGGTCAGCATCGCCGCCAGCGCCTGGGCCGCGGTGGGACGCAAGGGGTGGTGGAGGTGGACGTGGTCCTCCAGCTGGGCCCCGTCCCCCGCCCGCTCGATGTCGAGCTGGGCAGGCCCGTAGCCGTGGGCGTCGATGAAGGGGGCCAGCAGACTGTTCTGTCCGAAGGGCCGCTCCGGATGGAATAGGTCGAGCCGGCCGTCGAAGTCCGCGCGCAGCACCTCGGCGGCCTCGGCCAGTGGGCGCCGTTGAAGCACCCACTCTCTCCATTCCTTGGTGGTGCGGGGGTGGACACCGGTGACGTACAGCAGGCCGAGCAGCAGCTCGTACAGCGCCATGCGGACGCCCGGCGAGATGTGCACCAGCCCGTGGATGTCCTCTGCCTGCTCGAAGACCTCCGTGACGGACAGCTGTGAGACCTGTTTTGCCTGGTCAGAGCCGATTGTCAGTGCCGTAATGCAGGATTCATGCCGCAAGTCGTAGTGAAGACGGTCAAGTGTCTCTAAAGTAGCGTGAATGGTGGCCAAAGTGGACACTCTTCCTTGTCGGGTATGCGGGGCACAGCCTCATGCGCAACCGGGCCTCAATCCCGAAAACGACGCGCCGCACTCACTCCCCTGGCTCTGGCTATGGGCCAAAACTGACCGGTTCGGCCTCAGCCGCAAACGCGGCGGACCCCCCTGGAACACCCTCCTCGCCCACTGCCTCGACACCGCGGCCGTCTGTGGCGAGCTGTTCGACCACTACCTGGCTACCCCCGTGCGCGCCCGCTTCGCCCAGGCGTTCGGCGCCGGAGACGCTGCCACGGCCCGCCGCGTCCTGATGCTTCTCGCTGCGGCCCACGACATGCCCGGCAAAGCCAACCCGGCCAACCAACTGCGCTTTCCCCAAAACCAGAACCCCGAACTCGCCGCCCACGGCCGCCGCTGGCAAGCCGAGGCTCAAGCCCATGGCCTACCCCTCGGGGGCCTCCACCGCCCGGCCCCGCCACACGCCCACGTCACCGCCCGCTACCTCCCCGCACTCCTCGGCTGCCCCTGCTGCACGGACGACGAACGCCACAGCGGCCCCGAGCACGAAGGCCTGCACGCCATCGCCGCGCTCCTGGGCGGACACCACGGCCACATCCCCAACTCCACCGGCATCACAACCGCCGAATGCGACCTCACCCCGGCCTGGCGACACATCCACCGCGACGTCCTGGACGAACTCGCCCGCCTCCTCGACGTAGACCTCGCCACACTGCCCGCCCTGGTACACCCCGAACGGCCCAGCGTCCTCGCGCTCTTCGCCGGCCTCGTGGTCCACAGCGACTGGATCGCCTCGGACGAATCCCGCTTCACCTACCGCACACCCGAAGCCGTCGGCACCGACACGAACCTCTGGTGGCACGGCAGCCGCACCGAAGCTGCCACCGCGATCCGTGAACTGCGCCTGCACCGCTGGCAGCCCACCGAGCTGACCTGGGCCGAGCAGATGCCCAACACCCCCAAGCCGCGCCCCGCACAGAGAACCGTCATCGACGCCCGCATCACGACACCGAGCCTGGTGATCATCGAAGACACCACCGGAGGCGGAAAGACTGAGATCGCGCAGTACCTCACCCACCGCCTCGCCCTCACCTGCGGCTACCACGGCGCCTACTTCGCCCTCCCACTGCGCGCCGCAAGCGACCAGCTCGCCCGCCGCTACCGGGACTACCTGACCGTGATCCTCGGCAGCCACGAAGCGGCCAACCTCGCCGTCGTCCACGGCAGCGCCCACGCCTCCGAGATCAGCCGCGAACTCCAAAACGCATCAGCAGCCGCCACCGACCCCCACCTCATCAACCTCACCACCTGCGACGACCCCGACTCCCACCAGCCGGCCTCCGTCGTCCTCAACACCTGGTACGAGCAGCGCAGCCGCGGTCTCCTCAGCTGCTTCGGCGTCGGCACCATCGACCAGCTCGTCCTCGCCCCGCAAAAGTCCCGGCACTGGTTCCTGCGCCTCTACGGCCTGGCCAACAAGACGGTCGTCATCGACGAAGCCCACGCCTACGAGCTCTACCAGCAGCAACTACTCGGCGCGGCCATCGCGTGGCTCGCCGACGCGGGCGCCAGCATCGTCGTCCTGTCCGCCACCCTCCCCGCCAACCAGCGCCACGCCCTCGTCGCCGCCTGGTGCTCAGGCCTGCAGACCAACCCCTGCGCCCCGAAGCCCAGCGGGCCCATCACCGTCATCGACGACCAAGGCCGCTGTCGATCCCTGACCCCCGCCCGCGGCAAGAGCCGACGCACACACCGCACACGCATCCGCCTCGTGACAGACCCCGGACCGGAAGCCCTGGCACACACTCTTCTCACCCGGCACACCGCCGGCATCACCACCGCCATCCGCAACACCTTCGCCCGCGCCGAAGACCTCCACCAGAGCGTCCTGGCCCAAGCAGAAGAGCACGGCTGGAAAACCGAAGAGATCCTCCTGCTCCACGGCCGCTACTTCGAAAGAGACCGAGCCCGCCACCAAGCCGTCCTCGAAGGCAAACTCGGCCCCCACCCCGACCCCGCCCTACGGGCGAACACCCCCAACCCGGACCGCCCCGCACGCTTCCTCCTCATCGGCACCCAGGTCCTCGAACAGAGCCTCGACTACGACACCGACCACCTCTACACCGACCTATGCCCCTTCGACCTCCTCCTGCAGCGCCGCGGACGCCAAGGCCGGCACACCGTCAACCGCCCCAACCACAGCCACCTCGCACCCCTCACCCACGTCCTGTGGACCCCCGGCGAAAGCGGCCTGCCACACCTGCCCCGCCCCGGCGCCCCCGGCGTCTACGACCCCTACATCCTCGCCGCGACCTGGCACGCCATCCACCAGCACATGCCGACCCACGCACCCCTCACACTCACCAGCACCGCCGACACACAGCGCATCCTCACCACCATCTACACGACCATGCCCCCGCATGGCGACACCCCCATTCACCAGCTGCTCCACACCCTCCACCCGCACTGGCAACGCCGCCTGCGAGACGAACGCAAAGCCGCCGAAGGACGAGAACTGCGCCCCTATCCAGACGGAGAAGCCGTCACCTACGAGGACCTCGCCTCAGGCCCCAACCACGGCGCCGCGGACGACGACCCGGGCCACCCCGCCCACCTGGCCGCCCGATCACGCCTGGGTACCCCCTCCATCAACGTCATCGGCCTCTACCAACACCCAGACCGCATCACCTGGGACCCCGAAGGCAACGAACCCGCAGACCTCCAGCGCTACCACCCCTACGCCGACCAGGACCGCGAAGCCCACCGACTTCAACGCCGTCACTTCCTCCTCAACACCGTCCGCGTTCCCCACCACTGGATCGGCACCAACCACCTGCCACACCCCGCCACCTGGGCCAAACCCGAACCCGCACCGTCACTCAGCGATCGCCACACCCTGCTGCTACGCCCGGACGGCCACCCGGTAGACCGACGACTCGCGCACCTGACCTACACCCCACAAACGGGCCTGTCCCACCGGCGAAGCCCACAACCACAGGTAGCTTCATGACACCCCGCAACCGCGGGAATCAACGGGAAGACTGCCCCCTTTGCAGCTCCCACTTCCCTCACGACAGGGACGGGGCGGGGCCGAAAACACGGCCCCGCCCCACCACCAGCCACGAGCACTCCCAGCCAGACCGCCCCAACCCACCCGTACCGCCAGGGCCAAGGAATGGGCACGCCGGACTCCTCGGCGCGCCTTGGAGACCACGGTGATCATCTAGGCGGAACGAGTCACCGCCGCAGCGTGGCGCACCACACGCCAAGCCCTACTGCTCCGCAACGCCCCACAATGGAGGAAAAGGGACGTACCCCCACCGCCGTGGCCGCCGCATCCACGGGGCCTTCCACAATTCAAAAGTGCGTAGATCGCTCCAGAACCCGCAGGTCAGGAACTATCCAACCCGTACGCGCGGGGATCGACGGAACTCGTCCACGCCGGCGCCCGCGTTCCCGGTATCCCACCCGTACGCGTGGGGATCGACGGTCGACCGCCGTTCGGGAGCGGGCCATGTTCGCATCCCACCCGTACACGCGGGGATCCACGGGGGTGCGGCTGCGAGTACCAGTGCACCGGCTGATCCAACCCGTACGCGCAGGGATCGACGTCCGACTACGCCAAGAAACCCGGCGAAAGGGCAACCCATACGCCCGGGTTTCGACGGGAGTACGCCAAGCAGGGATGGAGGGAGATGGCGTCCAATCATTACTCGCGGGAATCAACGGTTCATAGCCCGCATCGCCGGGGGCGACTGGGGATCCACCCCGTACACGCGGGGATCGACGGCCCACCGGCCCCATCGGCGTGCTGGCCACCGGATCCAACTTGTACACGCAGGGATCGACGGATCCTTTCTCCGCCCAAGCTGATGGCGGACGAATCCAACCCGTACATGCGGGGATCGACGGGCTGCGGTCACTCTCGACAAGATGAGCAAGGGATCCAACCCGTACGCACGGGGATCGACGGCGGGTTCGAGCGTCTATGGCCGCTACCGTCCCACCCGACCCGTACAGGCGGGGTCGACGGGCAGGAGTCATGTACTTCAGCTGGCCCGACGTACCCAACCCGTACGCGCGGGGATCGGCGGAACCTGCTGGCGGCGCTGTTCCACGCCGCGGCGTCCAACCCGTACACGCGGGAATCGACGGACGAATGGCTTCCTGGCCGACCTCTTCATCGAATCAAACCCGTACTCGCGGGCATCGACGGGCGGGCATCACCCTTGACCGGCTCGGACGTGTATCCGACCCGTACGCACGGAGACCGATGGACCACGCACGGCCAGGCTGAGGCTGCCGCCGTACCCAACCCATATGCACGGGAATCGACGGAGTGCGTCAGGGTCCGAGGGAACCGGTCGGCCGTCCAACCCGTACACGCGGGGATCGACGCAAGGGGTTCGCAGGTGCCATGTCCGCGGCCGACACGCGGCCACATCCAACCCGTACGCGCGGGAATCGACGGGTTCAGCGCACGATCCTGCGCAGCATCGTCCCAACCAACCCGCCCGCACGAGTATCGACGGCACATGGTCGTCCAGATGTGCGATGCCACGGAGTCCAACCCGTACGCGCGGGGATCGACGGGTGATCTACTCGCAGGGTCACCACAAGGAGCCGTCCAACCCGTACATGCGGGGATCGTCGGCCGGAAGGCCTCGGAGATGAGTACGCCAATGAGTCCAACCCGTACAGACGGGGATCAACGGCTCGTCTCGGTGCCCTAGGTGCACGTACTCACGTTATCCCGTACGCGCGGGGATCGACGGTACGCGGCCGTCAACTCAGACGCGGTGGGAGTGCGCAACCCGTACGCCCGGGAATCGACGGCCTGGCCGTAGACAAGGCCGCCCTGTGAGCGCGGGGATCAACGACAGTACACCGCGTGGGAGGTCGCGCAGATGAAGTCCAACCCGCACATACGGGTTGAGTGCGGCCGGCCCTTCTCCCTCGTCATTTGGCTTGGGCCGTCGATTCCCACGCTTGCGGGTTGGATCACGTGCACAACATGCCCGTGGCGATCTGGCGGCGTCGACCCACGCGTCTGGGGATCGACGGCGGACCAACCGGCGCGTACCGGCCGCGAAGTAGTCCAACCCGAACGCGGGAATCAACGGCTCCACTCCAAGCGCCAGCTGGCCGAAGAGGAGTCCAACCCGTGGTTGCGGGAATCGACGAGGCCAGGGCACTCCGTACGAGGAGCGAGGCAGATCCAACCCGTTCGAGCAGGGTATCCACGGATGGGGCCGACGACGAGGAGCAGCAGGCATGTACACAACCCGCACGCACGGGAATCGACGGTGGGCTCCTGCCGCCTCCCGGCTCACCCGTCAATCCAGCCCGTACGCGCGAGCTCGGACGGGAGTGAGCACCGTATGGGGGTGTGGCTGGCCGGCCAGCGCCAACACAGCGACCGGCTCGACACCCAGCAGCTCGAAGCCCTCGCCGGACTCGACGTGGATAGGGCGACTTTGTGACCCGTGGGGCAATCGGGGCGGCCTCCGAGGCCTGCCCCGGTAGCCCGGATGCTGTGTACAGCCCCAGCAACGAGCAGACGAGCGCCAGGAGTACCGTCGCGTTCTCGGAGAACTTGAACGGGCACGGCAGGTCAGCCGGTGGGCGGCGCACCGTCCTTGGAGACCTTCAGCCCGTGGGCACGGACCTCGTCCGATTCCGGTACCCGCACCTCCTCCCGGGCGCTCCGGCGCCTTCCGCCGTCGCCCAGCATGATGCCGCAGTAGCCGAGCACCAGCACGGCCAGACCAGCGAGCACCAGCAGCCACGCCACCACCTCGCACCAGGTAGCCACGAGACTTTCCCGGGCCCCGTTGTACCGGGCCAGGCTCCAGCCCGCCGTGCCCAGGGCAAGGCCAAACATGCTGGTGCTGAACAACCGCCGTACGACCACGGCCGACTCCCTCTCCGAGGCAGGAGCTCCATCGTCTCGTACCCCACTGACAACGACCCACCCGCGCGCGGGATCCGGCCGGCCGACGAGCGGACGCAGGTTGGCCCCCGGCCGGCGCGGGCCGGGAGCGGCCGCGCCTATCGCACGCCCGCGGTGTTGTGTGGGCGCCGGTGGGCGCGCACAGCCGGTTCCGCAGGCGCCGGCTGGCCGGGGGCTGCGCCGGTGGGGGTGGTGGTGGAGCGGAAGCGGGCTGCGGGGGCGGATACGCGGGGGCCGTCGGGAACCGAGGCGCAGGGCGGGGTGGTCGGGGCGCACAGGGCCGCGCCGACCAGTCGGCCCGCGAGTTCTCTGGCGGCCCACAATCCAGGAGGCGTTCCCCTGCCGCCGCGGCCAGAGCGCACGCCGTACGTGCGAGCCGCCCAATCACCACATGCTGATCACGAGACGGCTTCCGCAACTGCTCCCCGTCCAAGGCCCGGTGTGCGGTACGCAGCGCCTCGCCAAGCTGCACGAGGCTGTGCGTCACCGTCGGCCGACGGCGGGCCGGCAGGTCGGCCCTCCAGGCCGCCAGCGTCGGCTTGCGCAGCGCCCCGAACTCCGACGGCCGCAGCCCGTAGAGCTCCACGGCCACCGACTCCACGTCCACATGCATGGTCGGCAGTCTCCCGCCCGCGCCGCAACCCGACCGACTCCCCGGCCAGACGCCGCGCGTCGGACCGCCGTGCAGGTGCGGCTACTTGCGCGTCGCGGGGAGGTCAAGCGCGTGCCGTTCCTCTGCGGCGGCGGAGACGGACTTACCAGGAACGGACATGGAGGCGGCTCACTCCCTGTGATGGAGCTTTGAAGGTTCTGGGCCCGCCTGTCAGCGGGCGCCTCTACGGTGTCGGCATGGACTACATCCCGAGGCAGGCAGCGCGTGAGCTCCCCTTCGACGGCACTGACATCATCCTGCGCTACGGCTTCGAGCACCCCGCGCTGCCTTACGAGTTCGAGGACACCCTCGAGGTGTGGTCGGTCCAGATCCTGCGCTCCCACCCCGAGGACGGCTGCCCGCAGTGCCCGCCCGACGACCCCTGCCGTTTCGAGGACGGGACACCCATCGGCGACATGGAGTTCGTCAGGATCCGCGACTACACCCGGGACCCGGCCTGGGAGGCGGCGGACTCCCACACCGGCGACATCGAAAAGATCGTCTCGGTGTGCACCGACCCGACCTATGTGATGACCCCGGGCCTTCACTGGTCGCCTGCGTTCGAGGAGCGCATCGACGTGCCGGCCGGGGATCTTTTGATCATGGACCGGGTGCGGATCGAGCCTCAGTGGCGCGGGTTCGGGATCGGCGCCCTCGCCGCGGCCGAGGCGATCCGCCGCCTGGCCTCCGGGTGCTGCGCGGTCGCGTGCGAACCGGCGCCGACCGACGGGGACTACGAGAACGACGAGCCGGGCTACCAGGCTGCCCGAGCCAAGATTGCAAAGGTGTGGGAATCGGTCGGGTTCGCGAAGTTCAGCGACGGGATCTATCTCCTCGACCCCGCACTTCAGTACCCGGCCGACTGCCGCACCAGCTGGCAGAAGCATTTCGGGCGGCGGTAGGCGCCTGCCACGGGGAGGCCTCCGGACTGCCGTACGGCAAGGCTTCGGAGATGTGAAGGGTGGCCCCGGCACACGGTCGCGAACCGCGCGAGCGGCATCAAGTACTGCACCCGCGAATGCGCCCGTGCCCAGGCCCGCGCAAGCACCGGCGCCGTCGCAAAGCGGCCCCGACGACTCGCCGTCGCAGTAGACGACACCACCGCGCACGAACCTCGTTCCGTCAGAGGAGCTGCGTGATGCCCACGATGCTGCGCACCCAGCAGGTCGAGGCCGTCAGCGCCATCGTGCGCGGCTTCGACGATACGGGCTCCGACAGTCCCTGGGCCCACCTGGAGGGACTGGAGAACGGCGCCGAAGTCAAGCTCGGGGTGTTTTTGTCGAACACCTGGACTCGCGGCGCCAAGCTCACGGCTGGCAAGCTGAAAACGCAGGCGAACCTAGGGCTCGGCTGAGCAGCACAGGACGCCAGTGAGTCGTGATGCATCTGGGGGCTGGAGGAAAGTTGATCATCTTTGATACGAACGCGGTGAACAAGCTGCCACATGAGGGGCCGCGGGCCGACATCATCCGCAAGCTCCGGCAGTCGGGCCATCACCGGGTCGCCGTGCCATGGATGGTCTTGGAGGAGATGGCCGCGCACCAGGCACAGCTGTACCCCGTGAAGTACGACGCCGTCATGAACTCCTTGAGCAAGCTGCGCGAGTTTGTGCCCTGGGAACTGAAGAGCACCCTGGAGCCGCTTGACCTGGAACGCCTGATGAATCACTGGCGGGAGGTCTACGGAGAGATCTTCGAGGTGATCGACACCAGTCCCGAGGTCGCACGGAGGGCTCTCAGTCGCGAGGCGCTGGCCCTGAAGCCGGCCAAGCGGGCTGCGGACCACTCGGAGGGTGCCCGGGACGTTGCCATCTGGTTCTCCATCCTGGAGTTCCTCAAGGAGAACCCGGAGGAGAAGGTCTGCTTCGTCACGGCCAACACCAAGGACTTCGGCGACGGGGTCACCTACCCATACCCCATGAACGAGGACGTGCAGGGGTTGGAGCATCGGCTCACCCGGCTCATGGACTTCAACGAGGTCGTCTCTGCGTTCACGAAGACGGTGTCGGGTACGGATGCGGAGGCCGTCGCCGATGAGCTGCTGAGGTCGCGGTCCGTACGTTCTCGCGTCGCTCGGACCGCCGTGGAGATGCTTACCTCGGCCTCTGGGTTCGCCGGTCTGGACGGGGACGACACAGCCGTGCAGTGGCGCGGGTGGTGGGCTTCCCCCGAGGTTGAGGTCCTTGCCATTACGGAGGTGACGGGCCATGAGATCGAGGGCGATGTCTGGTACACGGCCAACGCACGGTGGCTGCTGTACGGGCTGGCCTTCGACGGGGATGCCGGCGATACGAGCTACACCGCATGCACGTGGGAGACGAAGGTCCTGTTCTCCGCGCGGGATGGGGGCGAGGCGCCCACTCTCCTGACCCCGCAGGAGCCGCAGGCTCCGGATGTGTCCGACTCCGCGTGTGTGGAGCTGCTGAAGCGGATGAAGAAGCGCACCGCCGAGATCAGCCGTCGGACCGTGCAGGACTTGCTGGCCGCTGCCTCCATTGCTGAGGGCGTGGTCTCGAAGGAGTTTCTGGCCTCACTGGATGTGGCGGGCAACCTGCACCGGGAGTACAGCGCGCACCTGCCCAAGATCGACTACAGCGCGCTCTTTCCGACCCGCGACGTCGCCGCCTTCAACCGAAGCCTGGCGGAGCAGCTGGGCCCTCTGGTCGACCTCTCTGGCCTGAACCGCAGCGTGGCAGAGATGGCTCTGCAGCGGCTCGACTTCAACACCTCCGTGAGGCGCAGTCTCGACGGCCTCGTGCCCAAGCTCGACATCGCCGGCCTACTGCCGCGCACCGACTTCACCGGCCTCATCGCGGCATCGGTTGCCAAGGGCATCACCGAGCAGGACAGCGACGACGATGAGACAGACGTCGACGACGATCAGCTGTCGTTTGAGGACGCTGACGAGGACGAGGCCAGCGATAGGGACGGGTCGGGTCCCGAACCAGAAGAAGGCCCCACCGCCTGATCCATGGGTGATGGCGACGACTCCGCACGCCGGTCCCAGGGATGACTGATCCATGGGGCCCGTCGCGTGTCAGCTCGGCTCCCGACAACACGCGTCCGATGCCGGCCCCAACTGAGGAAGAGCCCTCTTCCCCCGGCTATCGCGTGGAAGGCACCGGCCGGACCAAACGCGCCCTGCCCTGGGCTGGACAACGCCGCCCCAGGCCCATGCGAGATCCAGAACCTCTAATCAACGTTTCAGCGTGCCGGGCAGACCCCTGGCGGACGGTGTGAGCTGCGGTGATGGGCACGACGTTGGAGGCGTTCACGGCACTGGACGCGGGACAGGCCCCGGGCAGGTGGTTCACCCGCCCGGGGCGCCCGGTTCACCGGCGAAACGCCACTGCACTCTCCCTCGGACGTCAGGCCGCCACAGTGTCCTTCAGCTCCACGGCGACACGCAGATCGTCGTCCGACCACCGCCGGTCGGGGATGTAGCGAGGGTTTTCCCGGCTGTACGCCACCGCGTGCCTCCCGGCGGAGCGAAGACGCAGGGGCGCCGACATGCAGGCCCAGCTCACTGGGCCTTCTCGCCGTTCCGGCGGGCGCGCCGACGCCGAAGGACGCTGCGGACGGCTGCCGGGGCGAACGCGGCGGTGAGCGCGGAGGGCAGGCCGGCTGCGAGGCCGACGGCGAACTGCTCGAGGAGCAGCTGGAAGAAGGTCATGGTGTCCCCCTGATGCGGGCTGTTCCCGGTGGCGGGCGCCGCCGGTCCCTCCTTGGTATGCGGGCACTTCCGCAAGGCAGCGCAAGCTGCCGGAGCGTGTGCCGCACGTTGTGAAGTTGGGTGAAACCTCGGGTGAGGATGTGGGCGCAGCTTTACGCTCGTGGTCGGGTTGGGGCGCAACTTGCGGTGCAACCCGGGGAGGGGCGCCATGGGGAGCTTGGAGGACGTGGGCACGCCTGAGGGGTTCACCGCGGTGTTGGTGGCGCTGCTCGACGGGGAGTTGCGCACGCGGTCGGCGGCCTCGTTGGCGAAGCGGGCCGCGGTCGCGGAGAACAGCCTGGCGAACTGGCGGGCCGGTGCGATCCCGCAGGTCGCCCAGCTCGACCAGTTGCTGGGGGCGTGCCGTGTTCCGCCGGACCGGTACGGGGCCTGGCACGCGGCCCGGGAGCGGGCGGTGCGGGCCCGCAAGGCGATCCGGCCCGCTTCCCCGTCCCGCGGCCGACTAGGGGAGAGCTACCTGCTCGCGGGGCTGACCGCCCTGCCGACGCGCATCGAGGTCTTCGGGGACGACCCCGTCCACCTGTACGTCAACGCGATGACGGGGGAGGTCGTCGTGGACCTGGACACCGGGGCCCCGGTGGCGGACACCTCGTGGATGGACCGGCTCACCGCGGCGCGGGGCCAGGTCGGCGAGCGCGGGTTTGTCCAGATCGACTGTGGCGGCTCCATCGCCGTCTGGGTGACGCTCCCGGACGGACACGGAAAGGTGGAGATCCGCAGCCGCTGGGTCGACGCGCAGGACTACGAAACGATCGACTTCAGCGCGGTGCGGCAGCCTGGCGATACCGTCACCGGGATCTGGCATTCCTCCGACTGGACGTGCCAGGCCTTCGCGATCGCAGACAGGCTCTTCGTCAAAAGGCGGTTCATCCAGGACACGACGAGCCCGTACGCCCAGGGCGTGCAAAACCATCCCGACAGTTACCCGCCCTCCAGGCCGGAGAGGATCACCGCGGTCAGCGTGGCGCCGGACGGCGACCTGATCGCGACCGCCTCCGAGATCTCCGGTGTGGAGCTTTGGGACCCGGACACCCTGCGCGTGGTCGGAAAGCCCCTGGGGGCGTCCGGCGAAAACGTCGACGCGATGGAGTTCTCCCCGGGCGGGACGGTGCTTGCCGTGGCATCCGGCGGCGCGGTGCACCTATGGGACCCGTACAGCCTGCGCAAGCAGAGCGGTCGGCCGCTCGACGGCTACACCGGCGATGTCAAAGGCCTGTGGTTCTCCCCGGACGGCACGCTTCTGGCAACCAGCAGCGTCCGCGGCGGTGTGCGGCTGTGGGACGTGACAACGGGCCTCCCGGTCGCCGACCGCCTTGCCCACGAGCCAGGCACCGTCCTGGACGTCGCGTTCTCCCCCGACGGCACCCGCGTGGCCGTCGCCGAAGCCGATGGGGTTCGCGTCCACACCCTGCACCCGGACACCTGAGGCCCCGGCCACGACAGGCGCAGCCTGGCCACTCGCTACGACCTGGGTGTGAGTCCCGCGAGGACTGCTGGCTCATTCACGGACCGTGGAGTTCGGTCTCCCATGCCTGGAACGGCGGCTCGACCTCGTACGTCGGGTCGCAAGCGCGGCGAATCCACTGTGCGGCACGGTACTGCGCGTCTCCGTCATTCAGCACCGCGCCGTCCGCGTCGACTTCCAGCACATTGGCATAGATCGCGAAGACCTGCTCCAACGACGAACCGAACTGGAATAGAACCGGTCGATAGTCAAAACCGTCGAGCAGATCAACGTCGATGGTACCGTTGGCCAAGAAGAAGGCGAAGAACCGAAGCGAAGCACGCACGTCGACTGGAAGATGTCCCACCAGCACATCATGTCTGCTGTCCACATCGCCCGGGCAAGATCGTTTGAGGACAGTGCCTAGAACCCCCGTACCCGGCGGCCACACTCACATCAGCGGGGGGAAGCCGCATGTGTAGTGGAACGAGTCGTCCGGTTCGGCGGCGGGGGCATTCTTCACGTCGCGCACGGTCATGAGGATGAGTCCGGTCAGGAGCAGGACGACTCCGCTGCCGATGCACCACCATCCGGCGGCTGTCGGGCGGGAGTCCGCCATCGGGCCGCCGGTGTGCAGAAACGGCCCGATGAGCATGAGCATCATGGCGACCGCGATGAAGCCCACGGATGCCCGTTTCAGCCCCGTCGGCTTTGAGTGCCGGATTCGGTGCCACCTGGGCTGCCGTCGACCGTGTCACCGGGTTAGGGCCTGTCCGGCGGATCATGGCGCTAGGCACTGTCTGATAATTGATCTTGTGGTGGGTCGTGGTGAGCTGACGGATGTGGCGTGGGAGCGGATAGCACCCCTGCTGCCTGGTGTTGAT
>NZ_JBIAUK010000041.1:0-66283 GCF_042892775.1 Streptomyces sp. NPDC001717
AGCTCGTACGCGGTCCACTTCGCGTGCATCCACACATCCAACATGCCCGCCCACGAAAAGCCCGAACCGAAGACCTAACGGAGTCCTACTAGTGCCGCGACCGGAAACGATCACCGGGTCGCGCTGCCCGGCACGGCACTGGCGCCCGCCCCTCAGAACTCGACCAGCAACCGCTCCAGGCCCCGGATGACGTACCCGTCCCGCCACCGCGGCTCCTCGACGAGCCGCAGCGGCGGGACCCCGTCCGCCAACAGCGCCCCGAAGGAGGCCTCCAGCTCCCGGCGCGCGAGCGGCGCCCCCAGGCAGTAGTGGATACCGGCCCCGAAACTCAGGTGCGGATTGTCGGTCCGCGCCAGGTCCAGCACGTCGGGGTCGGCGAACCGTGCGGGATCCCGGTTCGCGGAGCCGAAGAGCAGCGCGACCTCGGCCCCGCGGGGGATGACCGTGTCCCCGATCCGGATCTCGTCGAGCACCCAGCGTTCGAACATCTGCAGCGGCGTGTCGTAGCGCATGAGTTCGTCCACAGCTGTGGACAACTTTTCGGGATTGCGCCTGAGGTCCGCCAACCGGGCCGGATTGCGGAACAGCGCCCACCACCCGTTGACGGTCGTGTTGACCGTCGCCTCGTGGCCGGCGTTCAGCAGGAGCACGCAGGTGGAGATCATCTCCTGCTCGCTGAGCCGGCCCTCCTCATCGTGGGCGGCGATCAGTCCGGAGATCAAATCCTCCCCCGGGCGCGCCCGCCGTTCGGCGATCAGCCCCCGCAGGTAGGAGCTGAACTCCACGCTCGCCCGCACCGCCCGCCGCGCCGTCTCCTCGTCGGGCCGGAGCTCGAACATCCCGCAGATCTCCGCCGACCAGGGCCGCAGCAGCCCCCGGTCCGCCTCCGGAACCCCCAGCAGCTCCGCGATCACGGCCACCGGCAGCGGCTCGGCGACGACGGTGAGCAGGTCCCCGCCCCCGTCCGCGAGCAGCCGCCCCACCAGCCCCTCGGCGAGGCTCCGCACGGCGGGTACGAGCCGTTCCACCGTGCGGGGGGTGAAGGCCTTCGCCACGAGCCTGCGCACCCGCGCGTGCGCGGGATCCTCCAGGTCCAGCAGGCCGTTCCCGTTGAGCACGTGGAAGGGCTCGTGTTCCGCCGGCGGGGCCACACGCCCGAACTCCTCGTGCGAGAACCGGTGCAGATAGGTCCGCCCCAGCCGCCGGTCCCGCAGCAGCGCACTCACGTCGTCGTAGTGCGGCACCAGCCACTGCCCCGTGGCCTCCCACCACAGGGCCCGCCCCTGCTCCCGCAACTCCCGGTACGCCGGATAAGGATCGGCGACGAACTCCGCGTCCCACGGATCAAAGCCCATCCCCGCACCCTACGACGGGGTGACCAGCCGGGTCTCGTAGGCGAACACCGCCGCCTGGGTGCGGTCCCGCAGGCCCAGCTTCACCAGGATCCGGCTCACATGCGTCTTGATCGTCGATTCGGCGACCACGAGCCGGTCCGCGATCTCCGCGTTGGACAGTCCCTGCGCGATCAGCACCAGCACCTCCGTCTCCCGCTCCGTCAACTCCCCGATCCCTGCCGGATCGGTGAACCTGCGCGCCTCCGAGAGCTTCGAGAACTCCGATATCAGCCGCTTGGTCACCGAGGGCGCCAGCAAGGCCTCCCCGGCGGCCACGACCCGCACCCCGTCCGCCAGCTGACGGGCCGACGCGTCCTTCAGCAGGAACCCGGAGGCCCCGGCCCTGAGCGCCTGGTACACGTACTCGTCGAGGTCGAAGGTCGTCAGGACCAGCACCTTCGCGTCGGTGTCGGCCGCCACGATCTCCCGCGTCGCCTCCAACCCGTTCATCTCCGGCATCCGGATGTCCATCAGGACCACGTCCGGCCGCAGCGCCGCCACCTGCGCGACGGCGGCCCGGCCGTCGACCGCCTCACCGACCACCTCGATGCCCTCCATGGCATTGAGCAGGACGGAGAACCCCTCGCGCACCATCATCTGGTCGTCGACGATCAGCACCCTGATCGTCATGCCGAACCCTCTTCGGGCGCCGCCGCCGGGGCCGCGGCCGGCCGACTGGGCACGGGTATGAACACCGCCACCTCGTACCCCCCGCCGGCCGTCGGACCGACCGTCATCTCCCCCTCCAGCATGGCCACCCGCTCCCGCATCCCGGTGATCCCGTGCCCCGCGCCGGGCGAGGGCCGTACGTCCCCGGTCGGCGCGTCGTTGACGATCCGTATCCCCAGCCCGCCCAGTACGTAGCTGACCTCCACCCCGGCGACCGCGCCCGGCGCGTGCCGCAACGTGTTGCTCAAGGCCTCCTGGATGATCCGGTACGCAGACAGCTCCACTCCCGGCGGCAGCTCGCGCACCGCGCCCGTCACCGTCTTGTCCACGCTCAGCCCGGCCTCCCGCACATTGGCCAGCAGCCCGTCCAGCGAGGCCAGCGTCGGCTGCGGGGCGTCCGGCGCCTCGTAGTCCGCGGAGCGCACCACACCCAGCACCCGCCGCAGCTCGGTCAGGGCCGCCACCGCGTTCTCCCGGATGGTGACGAACGCCGCCTCCAGCTCCGGCGGCGGGTTCTTCACCCGGTACGGCGCGGCCTCGGCCTGGATCGCCACCACCGACATGTGGTGGGCCACCACGTCGTGCAGCTCCCGCGCGATCGTCGTCCGCTCCTCCAGCAGCGTCCGCTTGTCCCGCTCGACGGCCGTGACCTCCTGCTGCGCGCTCACCTCCGCCTTCGCGTGCCGGCGTATCTGGATGCTGCTCGCGATCACCAGGGCGAAGGCCGAAGTCACCGCCATCTCGGGCAGATTCGTCCCGAGTCCGTACCCGTTCCTGAACACCAGCGAGACGGCGAAGCCCAGCGCGAGGGTCAGCGTCCACATCCAGGCCGCCACCCGGGGCCCGGTCCGCAGGGTGACGAGGACCAACACGGCGACGTACGCGAGGAAGCTGCCGGGGGTCCACGGCCAGCTCTGGTCGCCGCCGACCGCGGCGAACACCAGCGTCAGCGCGACGGCCGCCCACCACGCGGCCACCGGCCGCACCAGTGTCATGAGGACCGGGGCCGCGGCCATCATCCCCATGAGCAGCTCGCCGGCGTCTCCCAGGTAGCTCGACTGCGAGCCCGCCGTGAACACGATGACGAAGAGCGCCAGCGCCCCCACCATCGCGTACCGCGTCCAGGGGAAGTACTCGCGTATCGCCCGGGGAAGGCGCCGCACGAACCGCCCGGGCGCCTCCTGGAGCGGCAGCGGCCGGTAGGCGAAGGCATCGGTGACGAGGTCCTGGCGCAGGGTCTCGATCACCCCCGATGCCAGTCGGAGCTCAGGTGTCCGGGCTGTCCCCCCGGTGGTCGTATCGGTCATGACAGAACCGTAGGTCCGCGATCCCGTAGCCCGCGTCGCCGCAGATGGGGATTTCCCGGCGTCCCTCTCAAGTACTACCCGGGGCAGATCAGTAACCCGTGGGACGGACCAGACCCGTCTCGTAGGCGAACACCGCCGCCTGGGTGCGGTCCCGCAGGCCCAGCTTCACCAGGATCCGGCCCACGTGGGTCTTCACCGTCTGCTCCGCCACGGTCAGGTGCGCCGCGATCTCCGCATTGGACAGGCCCTGGGCGACGAGCGACAGCACCTCGGTCTCCCGGCCGGTCAGTTCGTCGATCCGCGCCCGCGACGGCGCGCGGGGCGCCCCCAGCCGGGAGAACTCGGTGATCAGCCGCTTCGTGATGTTCGGCGACAGCAGCGCCTCCCCGGCCGCGACCACCCGCACCGCCTCCGCGAGCTGGTCCGCCGACGCGTCCTTGAGCAGGAAGCCGGAGGCCCCGGCCCGCAGCGCCTCGTACACGTACTCGTCGAGATCGAAGGTGGTCAGCACGAGCACCTTCACCTCGGCGCCCGCGACGCCGGTGATGACGGACGTGGCCTCGATGCCGCCCATCCCCGGCATGCGGATGTCCATGAGGACGACGTCCGGGGCCAGTTCGGCGACCTTCGCCACGGCATCGGCCCCGTCCACGGCCTGGCCGACCACCTCGATGTCCGGCTCGGCATTGAGGAGCACGGTGAAGCCCTGCCGGACCATCATCTGGTCGTCGGCGATCATCACCTTGATCGGGGTGGTCATGATTTCCTCTTCGGTTCGGGGGAGGAACCGCCGGGCAGGGCCGGCGCATCCATCGGGAGTACGGCGGACACCTCGTACCCGCCGTCGGGGCACGGACCGGCGGCCAGTTCGCCCCCCAGCATGCCCGCGCGCTCCCGCATCCCCAGCAGCCCGTGCCCCGCACCGTGCGAGGGCGGGACCGGCCGGGTCGGAGCGGAGTTGGCGACGCACAGGTGCAGCTCGCGCGGCCCGTACGCGACACCGACCTCCACCCGCGAACCGGGCGCGTGGCGCAGGCAGTTGCTCAGCGCCTCCTGGACGATGCGGTACGCGGTCAGTTCCACGCCCGGAGTCAACGCCCGTCGCACCCCCGCCACTTCGACGGTCACGTCGAGCCCGGCTCCCCGCACGTTGTCCACGAGGCCGTCCAGCTCGGCCAGGGTCGGCTGCGGATGATGCGGGTTCGCCGGATCGTCCGGATGCTCGGAGCGCAGCACGCCCAGCACCCGGCGCAGCTCCGTCAGGGCCTCCAGCGCGTTCTCCCGTATGCCCGCCAGGTTCTCCTTGAGCTCCTCGGACGGGTTCTCCACGAGGTGAGGGGCGACCTGTGCCTGGATCGAGATGACGGACATGTGGTGCGCGACGACGTCGTGCAGCTCGCGCGCGATCCGACTGCGCTCCTCCAGCAGGGTGCGCCGGGCCCGCTCCTCCTCGGTGAGGGTCTCCTGCTCGACCAGCTCGCCACGGGCCAGGCGCAGGGCGCGCAGTGCGTAGCCGAGGAGTGCGACGAAGCCGAAGAGAAGAGCGATGCTCGGGATCGTGCTCGCGCTGCGCTCCGGCCTGAAGGCCAGCTCGGCGAGGCCGGTGAGGGCCAGCGAGACACCGGTGACCCAAACGGTCACCCGGGCCGGAACCCTGAGGGCGACCAGCAGCAGCACCGGGGCGAACGCGAAGATCCCGCCCGGCATCCAGGGCCAGCTCTGCCCCGGTCCGACCTGGCCGTGGATCAACCAGGCGATGAGGCCGGCGGAGAGCAGACCGAGCCACCACGCGGCGATCGGGCGGAACATGGCGAGGCCTATGGAGACGCCCGTCGCGATCGCGAGCACCAGCGGCGGACCGCCCTTGACGTGATAGTGGTCCTGAAGCTGCTCCGTGGTGAGGAAAGCGAAGAACACCGCCAGGTAGACGACCACCACATGGGGCAGCCGGGCCAGCCAACGAGGCCGGGACAGCGGGGGAAGCGGATCCCGGTGCATGCTGGACAGCTCCATCGCCACCGTCGACAAGCGCGCCCAACCGCCCTTTTGCGCAACGTCGTCGGAGCGCTGCGGGGCACTGCCGGGACGCGAACGGTCGCTCGGGGGCGAGGGCTGTCTGATCACACGGGCCAGCCTAGACATGGACGGCTCCCTTGCCGGGGGCGTGAGCGAGCGGGGCCCGGTGCCCACGCGCGGGGCGGGTGGCCGGGCCCGCCTGTGCGGGCACGGCGGGGCCGGCCGCCCGAGCGGGGCCGGAGGCCGCGACCGCACGGGCCGGGCGCCGCCGGGGACGCGCGCCCTGTTCGTAGGCCCGGAACGCGGCCCAGCAGAGCGTCAGGGCCGCGGCGAACGCGGGCAGCCACAGCAGGCGGGCCGCTATCCAACCGGGGGACCCGGGCACCGTGTGCAGCCCGGGCAGATCGGCGGACACGAGCAGCCCGAGGGAGGTGACGGCCATCATGGCCGTCTGGTGCCACAGGAAGACCGTCATCGCGGACAGGTTCACCAGGGCCACCTTCGCCCAGGCGGCGGGCCGTCGCATGGCCCGGGCCAACGGCTCGCGCACGAGCAGCGCCAGCCCGCACTGGGCCAGGCCGAAGGCGACCGCCGCGAGCGTCGGCGGGTTCAGATTCGACACCGCGGCCCCGGGGACACCGACCATGGACGCCGGGTACCCGCCCCAGAGGACCAGTGCGGCAGCGGCCACGGCTCCCCCACCCAGGAGCAGGGCCGGTGAGCGGCGGCCGGCGAACGAGCCGGAGGCCCAGGCCGCGCCGAGCGTGTAGGGGACGAGCCAGCCGGCGCCCACGTTCACCCAGCCGATCCACTCGGGCCCCCCGAACCCGAACAGCCACACGTCCACCCCCGCGACCAGCGCCGCCGGCCACACCGGGCTGAGCCGCGCCACCAGCGGCGTCGCCGCCGTGAGCGCCGCGAACACCAGCAGGAACCACAGCGGCGACAGCACGAGCCTCAGCAGCGTCCACACGGTGCTCGGTTCCACACCGCCGATCAGCATCCCGGCCGTGACCGCGGCCCACAGCACGAGCACGGCCGCGACCGGCCGGAAGAGCCTCCCCAGTCGCTGCCCCACCCAGGTGCGGTACGAGCACCCGCGGGCCCGCGCCGAGGCGTGGCCCTCGGCGGCGACCCGACCGCCGACCAGGAAGAAGACGGCCAGGGTCTGGAACACCCAGGACACTGGGGCCAGCCAGGGCATGTGCGCCAGCGGACTGGTGGTGCTCAGACCGCCGTCGGCGGCTGTCAGCGCGGTGACGAGCCAGTGCCCGAGGACCACGCCCAGGATCGCGACGGCCCGCAGCGCATCCACGCTCCGGTCCCGCTCGGCGGGGGTGCCCGCATCGATCCCGGCGGCCAGAACGGCCCAGCGGGCGCGCAGCCTACGCATGGCGGCCCTCCGGGGCGGTACCGAGGACGATCGCGGCCAGGCTGTCGAGGGACTCGGTGCCGGGCTTCAGGTAGTCGCTGTGCCCGCCGGGACCGGCGGCGAACGCCCTGGCTCCGAAGGCCGGGTCTACGGGATCGGCGCCGAAGCCGATCCCGCCGAGCCGCACGTGCGGGACGCCGGAGATCCAGTCCGCGCCGCCGCGCCCGGCCCAGACACGGGCGCCCGTCGGCAGCTCATCGGCGGACGCGGCTCCCGTGCCCGGGCTGCCGAACAGTGCGATGTCGGTGACCGCGGGCCCGGTCGGCGTACGGGCGCAGACCACGGATCCGTACGAATGGCAGAGCAGCGAGAGCCGTGAGTCGGGCGCGGTCATGCCCGTCAACCGGTTCAGGAAGGGGGCCAGTTCGGATGCGGCCTCGTCCGCCCGGTCGGCCGTCAGGACGGTCGTGCTGACCGTGCCGGGGGTGTCGTACCCGAGCCAGGCCACCACGGCGGAGCGCGGATGCTCGGCCTGGAGGCGCTGCTGAAGGGCGACAGCCCCGGCACGGAACCTCTGGTAGGTGTCCAGGGTCGTATCGGAACCGGGCACCAGAACGGCGATCCGGTCGGCGGACTCCAGATCCCCGAGCACCTCGACGGCCCGCCCCCTGCCGCGGCCGTCGAAGGCGAGGAAGCGGGCATCGCCGTCCGCCTCCATGGCTCGGAGCTTGCCGGCCCGGCCCGTGCGGCCCGCTTCCTCGGCCATCCGGGCCGCTTCGGCGAGACCGGCGCGGTTGGCCGCGTACCGGATGTGCGGTGCGGCGTCCTCGGCGAATGTCACGGGCGGGGGAGCGGGAACCTCCACGGAGGCGGCGGCGGAGACGGGGAATATGACGGCCGAGGCGACGAGGGTGGCCAGCAGGGTGCGACGCCCACGGCCGCGGCCGCCGTTCCCCGTGCCTGTCGTCGGTGCCGTGTCTGCCGTGTTTGCCGTGTCTGCCGTTTTTGCTGTGCCGGTCGTTCCTGTCGTGCCCGTCCCCCGCGCCGCCATGATGTCTTCCTTCGGTCCGGAAGAGCCCTCGGCGCTCTTCTCTTGATCCGAAGTTAGAAATCGGGGCCCGTCGTCGGCGTCACGCTGGGGAGCCGTGTTCGCGCGTAGCTCTCAGGTATGACGAGGGATACCTGAGAGCTCCAAAGCCGGTGCCCCGCACCCGACTTCGCGCCTCGGACGCCGACGGCGCCGGAGGTGGGCGGAGGGGAGGAGGAGGCGGTCAGGGAGCGGTCACGGCCTCCAGGGCCGCCGAGAGGCGCTCCAGGACCCGGGCCGTTTCCGCGAAGGCGGCTTCGCCCAGTTCGGCCTCCAGACGGGTGGCCAGGGAGGCGTGGCCCGGCCCGATGCGGGCGATCGCAGCGCGCCCCTCTTCGGTCGGGCGGAGCAGCTTCGCCCTGCGGTGGGCCGGGTTAGGGACGTACTCCGCCAGGCCCTTCGTGGCCAGCAGGTCCGCGATGCGCTGGACGCTTTGCCGGGTGATGCCCATCTCGCGGGCGATGCCCGCCACCGGGAGGGGTTCGCGCAACACCGCGCCCAGGACCTGCCACCAGGCCGCGGTCAGCCCGGCCGGGCGGGCCAGTTCCTCCGAGACGGAGAGGAACTGGCCGTTCAGCCGGAACACCCCGAGTGCGGTGCGGCTCAACAGATCCTGACGGGCCCGCAGGGATCCGGGCTCGGTATCGGAGTCCGGCCCGGACCTCGGCCCGGACTCCGGTTCGGACCCCGGCCCGGACTCGGGCCCGAACTCGGGCCCGGGCTCAGGCATCGCCCGACTCCGCGGCCGCCATCAGCACGGGGAACGCGCTCTCGTCCGAGTCGTGGAACAGCCGGTACCACGCGTCGAGCACGTCCGGCTTGTACACGTCCAGGCGCGCGAAGACCTCCCGGGCGAACGCCACCGGCTCCGTCGGTCCCGCCGTGATCAGGTCCCCGTCCGTGACCGCGTCGGCCTCGACGTAGCGCTCGGCGCCCTCGTACCCCGGCTGCGGCGCCAGGTAGAAGGAGGCCGCACTGGTGTGGGCCCGGTCGTCCAGTACGCCCGCTCGCGCGAGGCCGGCGGTGGCCCCGCAGATCGCCGCGACCGGGACCCCGGCGGCCAGGAACTCGGCGGCCTTCGCCGCGAACGGCGCCAGCTCGTCGCCCGCGTCCCACAGCTCGGCCCCGGTGAGGATCAGCAGCGACGAGTCCTCCGGCCGCAGCTCGGACAGTGCCATGTCGGGCAGCACGCGCACACCGCCCATGGTGGTCACCGGCTGCCCGGCGGTCGCGCCGACCGTGCGGATCCGATGGCCGCGCTGGGTCAGGTGGGCCGTGGTGTGGCCGGTCTCCCAGTCGGCGTACGTGTCGTAGACCGCGAGGTGGACCGGCTTGCGGTCGGTCGTCCCGTTCATGTTCTTCGCCTCCGGTGAGTTGGGAGAGGTGCGAGAGATACGAGAGGTGCGAGATGTACGAGAGCGGTGGGAAACGGTTGGAACGTCGATCTGACAGCATTCTGTCGTATCGACAGGATGCTGTCAATGGACGCGCTTCGGTGGCCCGGCACCGACAGACTGCCGAGACCCGCCCCCCACCCCCATACAGTCCGCCGATATCGGTCCCCACCTGCACACTTCTAGCGTGACGACATGACCCCTCACTCCGCCCCGCACACCCTTGCCGAAGTCAAGGACGCCGACCGGAAGCACGTCTTCCACTCCTGGTCCGCCCAGGCCCTGATCGACCCGCTCGCCGTCGCCGGGGCCGAGGGGTCGTACTTCTGGGACTACGACGGCAACCGCTTCCTCGACTTCTCCTCCCAGCTGGTCAACACCAACATCGGCCACCAGCACCCCAAGGTCGTCGCCGCGATCCAGGAGCAGGCCGCCCGCCTGTGCACCCTGGCCCCCGGCTTCGCCGTCGACGTCCGTTCCGAGGCCGCACGCCTCATCGCCGAGCGGACCCCCGGCGACCTCGACAAGATCTTCTTCACCAACGGCGGTGCCGAGGCCGTCGAGAACGCCGTCCGCATGGCCCGCCTGCACACCGGGCGCGCCAAGGTGCTCTCCACCTACCGCTCGTACCACGGCGCCACCGCCGCCGCGATCAACCTCACCGGCGACCCGCGCCGCTGGCCCTCCGACACGGCCGCCGCCGGCGTCGTGCACTTCTGGGGCCCGTTCCTCTACCGCTCGCCCTTCCACGCCACCACCGAGGCCGAGGAGTGCGAGCGCGCCCTCGCCCACCTCGCCGACACCATCGCCTTCGAAGGTCCCGGGACCATCGCCGCGATCATCCTGGAGAGCGTGCCCGGCACCGCCGGCATCATGACCCCGCCGCCCGGCTACCTCGCGGGCGTGCGCGAGCTCTGCGACCGCCACGGCATCGTCTTCATCCTGGACGAGGTCATGGCCGGCTTCGGCCGCACCGGCAAGTGGTTCGCCGCCGAGCACTGGGACATCACCCCCGACCTGCTCACCTTCGCCAAGGGCGTCAACAGCGGCTACGTGCCGCTCGGCGGCGTCGCCATCTCCGGCGCCATCGCCGAGACCTTCGCCACCCGTCCCTACCCGGGCGGACTGACGTACTCCGGCCACCCGCTGGCCTGCGCCGCCGCCGTCGCCACCATCAACACGATGGAGGAGGAGGGCGTCGTCGAGCACGCCGCCCACCTCGGTGAGAACGTGATCGGCCCCGCGCTCGTCGAGATCGCCGAGCGGCACCCGTCCGTCGGTGAGGTCCGAGGGCTCGGCACCTTCTGGGCGCTGGAGCTCGTACGGGACAAGGAGACGCGCGAGCCGCTCGTCCCGTACAACGCGGCCGGGGCGGACAACGCGCCGATGGCCGAGTTCGCCGCGGCCTGCAAGGCCTCCGGTCTGTGGCCGTTCGTCAACATGAACCGCACCCACGTCGTTCCGCCGTGCAACATCTCGGAGGCGGAGGCGAAGGAAGGTCTGGCCCTCCTCGACGAGGCGCTGACGGTCGCGGACCGGCACACCGTCTAGGCCGGCGACGTCGCTCGTGTCCGTCACGTCCGCGTAGCGGGCGGCAGGTGGGCGGTGGATCCGCATATCGACCGCCCACCGATCGGTTTCGGCCGAGGTGTCTGGCCTAAGGTGTCCGGAGTTCTACTACAGGAGACGGACCCTTATGCCAGGCAGCGGCGCTGTCACCCGCAACACACTTCGCCAGCAGATCGCGGACGCGCTGCGCGACGAGGTGCTCGCGGGACGTCTGCCGCCGGGGACCGAGTTCACCGTCAAACAGATCGCCGAGCAGTACGGGGTCTCCGCGACCCCGGTCCGCGAGGCGCTGGTGGACCTGTCGGCGCAGGGGCTGCTCGAACTGGTCCAGCACCGCGGCTTCCGCGTGCGCGTCTTTTCCGTGGACGACTTCCGGGGAATGGTCGAGGCCCGCTCGCTGGTCGTGGACGGGATATTCCGCCAGCTCGCCGAGCGGGGCACCGGGCCGGGTTGCGGCGAGAAGCTGGTGTCGGTGCGCCGCCGGGCCGAGGAGGCGCAGAAGGCGGCGCGCAGCGGTTCACTCGAAGTGTTGATCGGCTACGACCTGCGCTTCTGGCGGGAGCTGAGCGCGTTGGTCGGCAACGCCTACATCTCCGATTTCCTGCACCGGATCCGGGTGCAGTGCTGGGTCTTCGCCGTGCCGCACCTCCAGCGCGATCCCGGGCTGCTGCGGGACGCGCTGTGGGACGGGCACACCGACCTCGTGGACGCGGTGACACTGGCGGACGCCGACGCGGTGCGGCGCATCGTGCACGCGTACAACCAGCACGGGCTGGACTGGGTCGCCGGGCTCTGACGGGGCCGCGGCCGTTGCGCAGTCGTTCTGCCGCCGGTCCGCAGTCGTTCCGCCGCCGGTCCCCGGTCGGCCGGTTCGCGCGCGGCTCGCGGAGGCCTCGGTTCGCCGAGGTTTTCCGCACCCCTTCGCGGAGTGTGTTCGGCGCATTACTCTGGCCCGATCGGCGACAACGACTGATCGGAGCCCGCGTGGCCTGTGACCTGTGGCTGGTCCCCCTTGTCGACGTGCTGTGCCACAGCCCCGACAACCCCTTCGCGGAAGAGATCGCCTCGTACGACAAGGCGCTGGGCGAGGCGGGACTGCCGTCCGTGCCGGTGTTCGCGTACATGCCGGGGCTGTCGGGAGACGTCGCCCCGGTGGCCGGATTCGACTACGACGCCCTGCACTTCCTGCGGCGGGCGTACCTGCTGCAGATCTGCGGGCTGCCGGTGACCCCGGTGGACGAGCTGGGCGGGGACTACGAGCAGCTCCTGGAGATGTTCGAGCCCACGGCGCAGCAGTCGCACCTGGTCTGGCACTACGACCACGCGGGGGCGTACGTCCCCGTGGACTTCGCGGTGCCGCTGGCCAACGAGGAGCTGTTGGCGGGGGGCGGGCCGCTGGGGTCCGCGCAGGGGCTGCTGCGGGAGCTGCTCTTCGTGGCTCCGGCGATCGGGATAGACCCGGGGAATCCGCCGGCGGCACCGGCGCCGCCGGGGCGGCCGACGTCGTTGGAGGAGCCGGCGGGGCCGATTCCCCACGACGACAGTCCGTTCGCGCGGGAGCGGCACGTGTGGCTGGGGTTGCATGCGGCGGCCACGCGGAGCCTTGGGCAGGGGTCGATGATCATCTTCAGCTGAGCGTGGCCGGTTCCCTGCCGGTTCCTGCCGGGGGCGGGACGGGGTGGGTGCGGGTTCCGCTGCGCGGAGCCGGTCCCCGCCCCGCCCTTCCTCCGTTCCCCGGGGCTCCGCCCCGGACCCCGCGCCTCAAACGCCGGCGGGGCTGAGGATGCCGGGGCTCCGCACCGGACCCCGTACGGGCGCTGCGCGCCCGTCGCCTCAAGCGCCGGCGGGGCTGGAAGGGGTCGGGGTTCCGCCCCGGACCCCCGGGGGCGGGGGTTCAGCGGGGTTGTTCCGGGGGGCGTTGGCGGGGCATGTTCGGGCGGGTGCCCGGGGGCAGGGGGAAGCGGGCCGGGGGGATGTACGCGTCCGGCCGGGAGCCGCCCGCGCCCAGCGACTGCATCACCAGCGGTGCCGGGCCCGAGCTGAACTCCACCATCCACTCCGCGGTCTCCGACCGCACCAGCTCCGTCACGTCCTCCGAGAACCGCCGCAGGACGGTGAGGCAGCGCTCCGCGGCCTCGCTCGCCGTGCCCTCCGTCGGTCCGAGCACCTCGCGCACGTTCTCCGAGGCCCAGTCGAACTGGAGGGTCTGCAGACGCCGCTGCACGGCCTGCGCGGTGGCGACGTCCCGCATCCACCCCGAGGTCAGCCCGAAGAACCGGTCGCAGGCCAGGCAGGCCGCGCCCAGCAGCAGCGACAGGAAGCCGTACGAGGACGCGCCCGGCGCCGAGCCCGTCAGCTCCAGCAGCGGCATCGCGGCGCCCGTGATCGCGCCGGCGGCCGCGCCGACGCGCATCACCCGCGCGCCGCGCCGCTTCCACGCCCGGTCGGACAGGTACCACTCGGCGGTGCGCAGCGCGTCGGCCTCGACCCGCCGGTAGAGCTCGTCCAGCCGCTCCGCGGGCTCGCCCCAGTCCCCCAGGGGGAAGGGCCGACCGGTGAGATCGCCCGCCGCCATAGGTCCGCCGCCTTCCTCGCGGGGATCCCGGGGTGGCCCCTCGGGCTGCATCTCCGGCTGGCTCACCCGGCACTCCCTCTGCCTGCGCTGACGTGTGGTGGTGCGCGTGTGCGCAATGGTGCGCATGCTCTTCCTACCTTCGAATGACGCGCAGTGGGCGCCGAATCCCGCGATTTCCGCCCACAAGGAGGGCTCCATCAGGTACGCGTGCGCCCCGTCCCTCACTCGAAAGAGTTGGTCCTCACGGCGTAGGGCGCGGCGCCCGGGGAGCACGTAGGCTCGGATTGACCAAGCGTCCCGACGGTATGGAGTGAGTTACCCGTGATTCCCGGTGGTGGCCAGCCCAACATGCAGCAGCTGCTCCAGCAGGCCCAGAAGATGCAGCAGGACCTCGCCGCGGCCCAGGAAGAGCTGGCGCAGGCGGAGGTCGAGGGCCAGGCCGGCGGCGGTCTCGTCAAGGCGACCGTGACCGGTTCCGGTGAGCTGCGCGCCCTGGTGATCGACCCGAAGGCCGTGGACCCGGACGACACCGAAACCCTTGCCGACCTGGTGGTGGCGGCGGTGCAGGCGGCCAACGAGAATGCGCAGGCGCTGCAGCAGCAGAAGCTGGGCCCCCTCGCCCAGGGTCTGGGCGGCGGCGGCATCCCCGGCCTCCCGTTCTAGCACCGACCGGCACCGACCAGTACAGCCCCGGTACCGCCCCGGTACCGACCAGCACACCGACCGAGAAAGAAGGCAGTCCGTTGTACGAAGGCGTGGTCCAGGACCTGATCGACGAACTGGGCAGGCTGCCCGGCGTCGGGCCCAAGAGCGCGCAGCGGATCGCCTTCCACATCCTGCAGGCCGAACCCACCGACGTCCGCCGCCTCGCGCACGCGCTGCTGGAGGTCAAGGAGAAGGTCCGGTTCTGTGCGGTGTGCGGGAACGTGGCGCAGGAGGAGCGGTGCAACATCTGCCGCGATCCGCGCCGCGACACCACGGTCATCTGTGTCGTCGAGGAGCCGAAGGACGTCGTCGCGATCGAGCGGACCCGCGAGTTCCGGGGCAAGTACCACGTCCTCGGCGGCGCGATCAGCCCGATCGAGGGCGTCGGCCCCGACGACCTGCGCATCCGCGAGCTGCTGGCGCGCCTGGCGGACGGCGAGGTGACCGAGCTGATCCTGGCCACCGACCCGAACCTGGAGGGCGAGGCGACCGCCACCTACCTCGCCCGGATGATCAAGCCCATGGGCCTGAAGGTCACCCGCCTGGCCAGCGGGCTCCCCGTCGGGGGAGATCTGGAGTACGCGGACGAGGTCACGCTCGGGCGGGCCTTTGAAGGAAGGCGACTTCTCGATGTCTGACGCAACGCTGCACGCCCTGGGACAGGATCCGGACGACTTCGCGGCCTCGATCGCGGACCAGATCGAGTCCTTCATCGTCGCGGTCACCGAGGTGGCCAAGGGCGAGGACCCGGACAGCGCCGTGCCCTTCCTCCTCCTGGAGGTCTCCCAGCTGCTGCTGGCGGGCGGCCGGCTGGGCGCGTACCAGGACGTGCTGCCCGAGGAACGCTACGAGCCCGACCTGGGCCCGGAGCCGGACGTGGACGAGTTGCGCGAGCGCTTCGCGATCATGCTGGAGCCGGTCGACGTCTACTCCGAGGTCTTCGACCCGTACGAGCCGCGCAAGGCCCCGGTGGCGCACCGGATCTCCGACGACCTGGCCGACGTGGTCGCCGACCTGCGGCACGGCCTGATCCACCTGCAGGAGGGCCGGGTCACCGAGGCGCTGTGGTGGTGGCAGTTCTCGTACTTCACCAACTGGGGTCCGACGGCCTCGGCCACCCTGCGCGCCCTCCAGTCGCTGATCGCGCACGTACGCCTGAACCAGCCGCTCGCCGCGCTGGACGGTCTCGACACGGACGAGGACCTGACCGAGGACGACCTGGCGGAGCAGGCCGGGCAGGTCATGGCCGAGGAGCTGGGCGGTCTCGGCCGCAAGTGACCGCGAGCAGTGCCGCGGCCCGGGGAACTCATCCTTTGGTCCGTTCGTCTCATGATGTGGTACGAGGCGGTCGGATCGCGGTCGCTCGTTAGACTGCACCAGCAATGAGACGGACTGAGCGAGGAGCGCACGTGGGCCTTGTCGTGCAGAAGTACGGAGGCTCCTCCGTAGCCGATGCCGAGGGCATCAAGCGCGTCGCCAAGCGGATCGTGGATGCCAAGAAGGACGGCCACCAAGTGGTCGTCGTGGTGTCCGCGATGGGCGACACGACGGACGAGCTGATCGATCTCGCCGAGCAGGTATCCCCGATGCCTGCCGGGCGCGAATTCGACATGCTGCTGACCGCCGGAGAGCGGATCTCCATGGCCCTGCTGGCCATGGCGATCAAAAACCTGGGCCACGAGGCCCAGTCGTTCACCGGTAGCCAGGCAGGCGTCATCACCGACTCGGTCCACAACAAAGCGCGCATCATCGATGTCACGCCGGGCCGTATCCGCACCGCGCTGGACGAGGGCAACATCGCCATCGTCGCCGGTTTCCAGGGCGTGTCCGCGGACTCCAAGGACATCACCACCCTGGGCCGCGGCGGCTCGGACACCACCGCCGTGGCGCTCGCCGCGGCGCTGGACGCCGAGGTCTGCGAGATCTACACCGACGTCGACGGCGTCTTCACCGCGGACCCCCGCGTCGTGAAGAAGGCCAAGAAGATCGACTGGATCTCCTCCGAGGACATGCTGGAGCTCGCCGCCTCCGGTTCCAAGGTGCTGCTCCACCGCTGTGTCGAGTACGCACGCCGATACAACATCCCGATCCACGTCCGCTCGTCCTTCTCCGGACTGCGCGGCACCTGGGTCAGCAACGAACAGCCTCAAGGGGACGAGCAGGTGGAGCACGCCATCATCTCCGGAGTCGCTCACGACGTCTCCGAAGCCAAGATCACGGTCGTCGGCGTCCCGGACAAGCCGGGCGAGGCCGCGGCGATCTTCCGCGCCATCGCGGACGCCGAGATCAACATCGACATGATCGTGCAGAACGTGTCGGCGGCCTCGACGGGCCTCACCGACATCTCCTTCACGCTCCCCAAGGCCGAGGGCCACAAGGCCATCGACGCCCTGGAGAAGGCGAAGGGCCAGATCGGCTTCGACTCGCTGCGCTACGACGACCAGATCGGCAAGATCTCCCTGGTCGGCGCGGGCATGAAGACGAACCCGGGCGTCACCGCCTCCTTCTTCCAGGCGCTGTCGGACGCGGGCGTCAACATCGAGCTGATCTCGACCTCCGAGATCCGCATCTCGGTCGTGACCCGCCAGGACGACGTCAACGAGGCCGTCCGCGCCGTGCACACGGCCTTCGGCCTCGACTCCGACAGCGACGAGGCCGTCGTCTACGGAGGCACCGGACGATGACCCCCGCCCGGTCCTCCGGCCCGGCGCTCGCCGTGGTCGGGGCGACCGGAGCGGTCGGCACCGTCCTGCTCCGGATGCTGTCCCTGCGGGCGGACGTCTGGGGCGAGATCCGCCTGATCGCCTCCGCGCGTTCGGCCGGCCGCATGCTGGCCGTCCGCGCGGAGGAAACAGAGGTGTTCGCCCTCACCGAGGACGCCTTCGACGGCTTCGGCGTGGGCGACGTCGCCCTCTTCCTGACCCCGGCCGACGTCTCGGCCCGCTGGGCTCCCGTGGTCGCCGCGCGCGGCACCGTCGTCGTGGACCAGTCCGACGCCTTCCGGGAAGATCCCGAGGTGCCCCTGGTGGTGCCCGAGATCAACGCCCACGCCGTACGGATGCGCCCGCGCGGGATCGTCGCCGCCCCGGACACCGTGACCGCCGCGATGATCGCCTCCCTCGGCGCGCTGCACGCCGAGTACGGCCTCACCGAGCTGGCCGTCTCCACGTACCAGGCCGCGAGCGCAGCGGGCCGGGCCGGCACCGAGACGCTGCGCCGCCAGCTGTCGCTCGTCGCGGGCACCTCCCTGGGCGAGCAGCCCGGGGACGTGCGCGCCGCCGTGGGCGAGGACACCGGCCCCTTCGCGGCGCCGCTCGCCCTCAACGTCGTGCCGTGGTCCGGTGAGCTGCGCGAGGACGGCTGGTCCTCGCACGAGCTGGCCGTACGGGCGCAGACCCGCCGGATCCTCCAGCTGGACCGGCTCCCGGTGGCGGTGACCTGCGTGCAGGTGCCCGTACTGACCGGGAATTCGCTGACGGTACGGGCCCGGTTCGAGAACGTGGTCGACGCCCCGCACGCCCGGGAGATCCTCGACACCGCACCCGGCGTGGTGCTCGTCGACGATCCGGCGGCCGGGGAGTTCCCGACCCCGGCGGATGCCGTCGGGACGGATCCCGCCTGGGTGGGGCGGGTGCGGGCCTCGCTCGACGACCCGCACTCGCTGGAGTTCTTCGTGTGCGCCGACAATCTCCGCAAGGGTGCCGCTCTGAATGCCACTCAGATCGCGGAACTGATCACAGGTGAATTTGCGTAATTCGCTTTGTAGGATCGGACCTGATCCCTTGATCAAGGTGATGGCCCGACTGCCGTCTCGATAGGGCGGGGCAATCGGGAAGAGCGGGTACGCATGAGGGCAATTGGGATTTCGCCGGGCCGGCAGCCTCGCGCGTACAACCCTGACGGGGGGACGGGTGTCCTACAGGCGTGGCAGAGGCACTCCTCGAACTGGCAGTCCTTCCGGCGCGCACCGGGATCATCCCCTCGCGCCGGGGTCTGCGCGCACCCGGTCCGTCCGGCAAGACCCTCGGTGGGGTCCCCGTGATCGTGCCCGTCCCGCCGGTCGGGCCCCCGGAGACACCCGTGCGGCCCGCCGTCCCGACCCCGAGCGGCCTCGTGCCCGCACCGCGCGAAAGCGCTGACCCGGGCGGCAGCGGGAGCGGCACGGGCGCGGCGGGTGCGGCGGGCGAGGCGGGCGAGGCGGGCGAGGCGAAGGAAGTGGTGGCCGGCACCACCGTCGACCACCTCACCGAGACCTACCAGGCGCACTACCGCTCGCTGCTCGGCCTCGCCGCGCTGCTCCTCGACGACACCGCCTCCTGCGAGGACGTCGTCCAGGAGGCGTTCATCCGCGTGCACTCGGCCCGCAACCGCGTCCGCGACCGGGACAAGACGCTGGCGTACCTGCGCCAGACCGTCGTGAACCTCTCGCGGTCCGCCCTGCGCCGGCGCATCCTCGGCCTCAAGTTGCTGTCGAAACCGATGCCGGACATGGCGAGCGCCGAAGAGGGCGCCTACGACCAGCTGGAACGGGACGACCTGATCAGGGCGATGCGCGGACTCCAGCGCCGCCAGCGCGAGGTGCTGGTACTGCGCTACTTCGCGGACATGACGGAAGCCCAGGTCGCCGAGACGCTGGGGATATCCCTCGGCTCGGTGAAGGCGTACGGATCGCGGGGGATTGCCGCGCTGCGGGTGGCGATGGAGGCTGCGCAGTCATGATGGACGACCACACCGTGCCGGGCGGCGCGAGCGACGAGCAGGCGCTGCGGGGCCTGCTGCGCGGGGCCGTCGAAGGCCTGGAGCCCTCCGGGGACGCGCTGGAGCGACTGCGGTACGCGGTCCCCGCGCGCCGGGCCCTCAAGCGTCAGGTCCTCATCGGCGCGGCGTCGGTGGCGCTGCTTGCGGGGGCCGCGATCCCGGTGGCCATGCACCTGACGTCGGGCGAGGGCGCCGCCCCCGACCACTCGACGATGGCGGGGCACGACGCCTCATCCGGCGCCAAGCCGGGCATCAAGCCCTCCGATCCGCACCAGAACGGCGCGGGAACCGCCCCCAAGTCCACCCACTCCACCGGAGCCGGCCCCGTCGCGGGCGGCAGCACCGGGCAGCCCAGCGCCTCCGCGGGCGCCTCGGCGGGCGGAGTGACGGTGGGCCCGTCCGGCAGCGCCGGCTCGGCCGGACCCGGCGGCTCGGGCGGCGTGGTCGTGGGCCCGGGCCCGCTGCCCCCGGTCGCCGCACCGGGCCTGCCGGGATGCGGGGCCGCGCAGCTGGGCGTGGTGGGCTCGGCCCGCGCCCCGGAGCCCGACGGCAAGGTGTACGGCAGCTTCAAGGTCACCAACGTGTCGGCGCAGGGCTGCGCCGTCACCGGCCCGGACACCGTCACGGCGGCCGGCTCCGCCACGGGCAAGGGCGCGGCGGTGCCCGTCGTCGGCCACACGGCGGGGGACCCGGCGAGCGGACTGCTGCCGGATCCGGCGAACCAGGCGACGGTGCTGACGCTGCCGCCGAACACGGCGTACGAGGTCCGCTTCGCGTGGGTGCCGTCCGGCGAGCCCTGCACGGAGGCGACCTCGGGCGCCGACCCGAAGCCCCCGGCCGGCCCCGTCGCGGCGCCCGGCGCCGCGGACGCCCCCGGACCGGACCAGGCGGGCGCCACGCCCCCGGCGGCCCCCACCGGGGTCGAGGTCTCCCACACCCCGCAGCCCGGCTCCCCGACGACGCAGACGACCATTCCCCAGGCGTGCGGCGGCACGGTCTACCGCACGGCCCCGATCCCGGTCGGCACCAAGCCGTAACGGGCGCAGGCCCTCCGGCATGTGAGGAGCGGGGGCCGGGGCAACGCCCCGGCAACGGAGCCGCAGGCTCAGAGCCGCAGGCTCAGGCCCGGTCGGCCGCCGCGGCTCCGGCCGGCTCTTCCCCGGCCGGCGAGGCCAGGGGCTCCGCGGGTTCGGCCGGGAGCAGCCCCGCCTCGGCGTCCCGCAGGGTCTCCACCTCGCGCCGGTACAGCCGCACCCACATGAACAGCACGAAGGCCACGAAGACGAACCACTCGCCGGTGTAGCCGAGGTTCTGGAAGGCCTTCAGGTCGAGCCCGGTGTTGACCGGCGCCTGCGCCGGCACCGGAAGCATGCCGTCCACCGGCGTCTGCACCGTCAGCCACGCGTCGTACAGCTCGTACGGGACGATGTTGACCAGCGACGCGGCGCCGATCACGCCCAGCTGCCCGGCCGGCAGCCCGCCCGCGGCGTGCACGCCCTTGCTGCCGGCGCTCTCCGAAGCCTGCAGCGCCCCGGTCACCTCGACCCGGCCCGTCGGCGCGGCCGGCGCCTTTCGCGGGTCCGCCGCCCCCGGCAGCCAGCCCCGCACCACCGGGACGGCCTTGCCGGAGTCGGTCTTCAGCAGGGTCAGCACGTAGAAGCCGGACTCACCGCCGAGCAGCCGCTCGGGGACCAGCAGCTGCTCCCCGTACTCCCCGGAAGCGGACGCGAGGCGTCCGGAGGTCTTCGTGTCCACCGGCAGCAGCGAATCCAGCGGCGCGGCCACCCGGTCGGCGGGCCGCTCGGCGCTCGCCTCCCGGTGGCTGTCGACGCGGTCCTCGAAGCGGCCGAGCTGCCAGGACCCCATGAACAGGCAGAAGGGGACGGCGAGCGCGACGAAGACGTTGATCCCCCACCAACGCGGGGTCAGGAGAAACCGGTGCACCCCACCACGGTACGGGGGGCGCACCGATCACCACCGAGCGGCCCCTGGGCCGTCTAGCGCGGCAGGTGCTTCAGCGCGAATTCCAGGTCCATCCGGACCTGCTTGATCCGCTCCTCCACCACCAGCGAGCCGTGTCCCGCGTCGTAGCGGTACACCTCGTGGACCGCCCCGCGCGCCGCCAGCCGGTCGACGTAGTTGTCGATCTGCCGGATCGGGCAGCGCGGGTCGTTGACGCCCGCCGCGATGTGCACGGGGGCCTTCACCGAGTCCACGTACGTCAGCGGCGAGGAGGCCTCGAAGCGGTCCGGGACCTCCTCCGGGGTGCCCCCGAAGAGGGTGCGGTCCAGCGCCTTCAGCGCCTCCATCTCGTCGTGGTACGCCGTCACGTAGTCGGCGACCGGCACCGCGGCCAGGCCCACCGCCCAGACGTCCGGCTGCGTGCCCAGCCCCAGCAGCGTCAGGTACCCGCCCCAGGAGCCGCCCGACAGCACCAGCCGCGCCGGGTCCGCGAGGCCCGAGGACACGGCCCACTCCCGGACCGCCGCGATGTCCTCCAGCTCGATCAGGCCGACCCGGTGCTTGAGGGCGTCCGTCCACTCCCGGCCGTAGCCCGTCGACCCCCGGTAGTTGACCCGGACCACCGCGAAGCCGTGGTCCAGCCAGGCCGCCGGGGTCGCCGCGAAGGCGTCGCTGTCGTGCCAGGTGGGACCGCCGTGGATCTCGAAGATCGTCGGGAAGGGGCCCTCCCCGTGGCCGACGGGCCGCTGCACGAGCGAGTGGATCCGCCCGCCCGGACCCTCGACCCACACGTCCTCCACCGGCACCGAGCCGGGAGGCCGGAAGCCCGGCGGATCCAGGACGACCCCGCCCGAAGTGGACCGCACCGACGAGGGCTCCGCGGCCGAGGACCACAGGTACTCCACCGTCCCGTCGGGCCGCGCCGTCGCACCCGAGACCGTCCCCGCGGGCGTGTCCACGCGTACGAGCTCCCGCGCGGCCAGGTCGTAGCGCCACAGCTCGCTGCGCGCCTCGAAGCCGTGCTCGACCAGCAGCGCGGAGCCGTCCGGGTACCACTCGGCGCTCACGTCGCCCGGCAGGTCGATCGCCAGCTCCTCCTCGGTGCCGGTCGCCACGTCCCACACCATCGGCTCCCAGCGGCCGCGCCGCTGGTGGCCGACGAGCAGCCGGGTGTCGCCCGCGACCGGCGCGAAGCCGAGCACCTCCAGGCCCAGCTCCTCGGTCCCGCCCAGCGAGTCGTCCAGTTCGGCGACGGTGGTCCCGTCGAGGGTGAGCACGCGCAGCGCGGAGTGCATGGCGTCCCCGTGCTCGGTGTGCTCGACGGCGACGAGCGTCCCGTCGTAGGAGAGGTCGCCGACGCCCGCCGACTCGCGGTGCCGGTAGATCACGACGGGCCCGGTGCCGTCCGCGCGGACCACGTGGACGGTCGAGCCGTCCTCGTCGGTGGAGCGGCCGACGACCGCCGTCCCGTCCCGTCCGATGGCCAGCCCGGCCGGGTAGGAGGGCTCCAGCCCGGGGGTGGCGGGTTCGTCGGGGCCGCCCGCGAAGGGCTGGCGGACCCAGGTGCCGAACTCGTCGCCGTCCGTGTCGGAGAACCACCAGATCCACTCGCCGTCGGGGGAGAGGGTGCCGTCGGTGGTGCCGTTCGGGCGGTCGGTGGCCTGACGCTGTGCGCCGGTCGCGCGGTCCCAGGCGTAGAGCTCGAAGGTGCCGGTCGCGTTGGAGACGAAGAGCGACCGGTCCGGCGCGTCCTCCGCCCAGTCGGGCAGGCCGACGCGCGGCGCCCGGAAACGCTTCTCCCAGTCGGGCATCTCGGTGGTGATCTCGCTGTCGCTGGTCATGCGCCCATTGTGGCCGCCACGGGCCCCGGGATGCCGACTGCTCCATACGGGCGCACAGTGGAACTCGCACCCCAAGGAGGAACGATCATGGCGAAGAAGGCCCACACCGGGCACCACAGCCACCAGGATTCCGAACGGGCCATCGCGAAGAACACGGCGGCGGAGGCCCGCGCCAAGTCCGCGAACCGGGACATCCAGTCCTCCGCCGCGAAGACGCGCGGCATGCAGCAGAAGGCCAACGCCAGGCGGGGCTGAATCCGAATCCCTAGGCTGGCGCCATGCGGATGATCGTCCGGGGCGCCCGGCTGCTGCACACAGATGGCCTGTCCGACGTCGAGGTCGGGGAGGACGGCCGCATCGCGCGGGTGGTTCCGTACGACGACCAGAAGGAACCGCCCGCCACGGGCATCCTCGTCGAGGCCCACGGCTGCCTCCTCTCCGCGCCCTTCGTCGAGCCGCACATCCACCTCGACACCGCCCTGACGGCCGGCGAGCCCCGCCCCAACGCCTCCGGCACCCTCTGGGAGGGCATCGCCCGCTGGAGCGAGCGCAAGCAGACCCTGACCCGCGAGGACGTGATCGCGCGGGCCACCGAGGTGCTGCGCTGGCAGGCGGCCAACGGCGTGCTCCACGTACGCACCCACTGCGACATCACCGATCCCTCGCTCACCGCGCTCGACGCGCTGCTCGAAGTGCGCGACCGGGTCCGTGACGTCATGACCCTGCAGATCGTGGCGTTCCCGCAGGAGGGCATCGTCTCCTTCCCGGACGGCGAAACCCTGTTGCGCGAGGCGGTCTCACGCGGCGCGGACGTGGTCGGCGCGATCCCGCACTTCGAGGACACCCGCGAGGACGGGGTGGCCTCCCTGCGGACGGCCTTCGCGCTCGCCGAGGAGCACGGGCTGCGCGTGGACGCGCACTGCGACGAGATCGACGACGAGCAGTCCCGGTTCGTGGAAGTGCTGGCCACCCTCGCCCTGCGCTCTGGCCTGCGCGAACGCGCCACCGCCTCCCACACCACGGCCATGGGCTCCTACAACGGCGCGTACAGCTTCAAACTCCAGCACCTGCTGGCCCGTTCCGGCATCAACCTCGTCTCCAACCCCTTCGCCAACCTGGGCCTGCAGGGACGCTTCGACGGCTACCCCAAGCGCCGCGGTCTCACCCAGGTCAAGGAGATGCTGGCGGCCGGGGTCAACGTGGCCTTCGGCCACGACGACGTCATGGACCCGTGGAACGCGCTCGGAACCGCCAACCCGCTCCAGACCGCCCTCGTCGGCCTGTACGCCGCCCAGCTCACCGGAACCGATGAAATCCCGGTCGCCTTCTCGATGGTGACGGACCGTGCGGCCCGCGTACTGGGTCTGTCCGAGGCCGAATACGGCATCACCGCCGGAGCCCCCGCCTCCTTCGTCCTGTTGCCCGCCCCCTCCCCCGAGGAGGCGGTGCGCCGCCAGGTCCGCCCCCGGTACGTGGTCGCGCACGGCACCGTCCTCGCCGAGACCCCGCCCGCGCCCACCCGCCTCAACTGGCCGGGGGAGCCCCCGTCGGAGGTCGACTTCGGCCGCCGCCTACGCTGACGCCCCATGACCTGGACCCTCGACACCGAAGCGGCCCGCGCCGCCTACGAGATCGCCGCCGAGTACACCGACGCGGCCCTCCTGAACCACTCGGTCCGCTCCTACGCCTTCGGCGCCGAGTACGCGCGGCGCCACGGCCTCGCCCACGACGCGGAACTCCTCTACGTCAGCGCCCTGCTCCACGACATGGGCCTGACCGCGCCCTTCGACAGCCACACCCTGCCCTTCGAGGAGGCCGGCGGGCACGTTGCCCGCGTCCTGACGGCGGGGCTCGGCTGGCCGCCGGCCCGGCGCGCCCGCGCCGAAGAGGTGATCGTCCTGCACATGCGGGACGACGTGACCGCCGCCGAGGACGTCGAGAGCCACCTCCTCCAGGTCGGCACCAGCGCCGACGTCTCCGGCCTGCGCCTCGCCGAGTTCGAACCCGCCTTCACCGAGGCGCTCCTGAAGGACCGTCCACGCCTCGGCTTCGGCGCGTCCTTCCTCGCCCTCGTCGAGGACCAGGCCGTCCGCAAGCCCGCCTGCGCGGCGGCCGCGTACGTCGCGGGCGGCGCGGCGGGGCGCATCATGGCCAACCCGATGGACCGCGTCGGATAGCGTGCCCGCATGTCGTGGGACGAGGACGGAACGCCGCACCCGCTCGCACTGCGCCGCACCGGCCGCAGCGAACTGGACCCGGACCGGCTCCCCGAGATGCGGGAGCTGGAGGTGCTCGGCTGGGAGCCCGCGCCGGAGGAACTGCGCTGGGTGTTCCTCCCGTACGTGTGGCCCCCGGCCGCCCGGACCTGGATCCCCGACCGGTCCACGCACTGGGCGGTGGAGACCTCGCTGGACGGCCACGGCCACATCACCGGCGTCGAGGCCGCCCCGCTCCCCGAGGCCGACCTGCACGAACTCGACGCCGAGACCGACGCGGCCGTGGCCGCCCTCGGCCTGCCGCCCCGGCCCGGCGGCCGGCTCTGGCTGCTGCGCCCGGTCGGCCCCTTCGGCACCCTCGGCGAACTCCTCGGCCGGCTCGACGAGCTGGCCGCCGAACGCGGAGTGGACGCCCGGACCGCCTCGCCGGAGTTCATGACCCTGGTACGGGCGGAACTGGAAGCCCTCGCCTAGGGAGCGGACTGGTTCGCCGGGACCTGGAGGCTCCCGTAGCGCTCCATCCGCTGCCAGTGCAGACGTGATCCCGCGATCGCGGTGAACACCGACTGGATGACGACCAGGTACATCAGCTGGCGGTAGACGAACTGCTGGAGCGGCAGGCTCCACAGCGGGCCGGGCCGTTCTCCGTCGAGGCGGAAGGCGTACAGGGCCATCAAGGTCTGGAGCACCAGGAAGGCGCACCACAGGCCGATGATGCGGACCGGGTCGAGGAAGACCAGGCCGAAGACGGCGAAGACGTCCACGACGGGCGCCAGTAGCGGCAGCAGCACCTGGAACATCAGCAGGTAGAGCAGGCCGCGCCGGCCCAGCTTCCCGGCCTGGCCGCGCTGGGTGAGGGCGCCGCGGTGCTTCCACATGGCCTGCAGGGTGCCGTAGCACCAGCGGTAGCGCTGCTTCCACAGGGCGCCGAGCGTGGCGGGAGCCTCGGTCCAGGCGATGGCCCGCTCCTCGTACACCACCCGCCAGCCGTCCCGGCACAGCGCCATGGTGAGGTCGGTGTCCTCGGCGAGGGTGATGTCGCTGAGCCCGCCGACGCGCAGCAGGGCCTCGCGGCGGAACGCGCCGACCGCGCCGGGCACGGTGGGCATGCATTCGGCGAGGTCGAAGAGGCGCCGGTCGAGGTTGAAGCCGACGACGTACTCGATGTGCTGCCAGCGCCCGAGCAGACCGCCGCGGTTGACCACCTTCGCGTTGCCGGAGACGGCCCCGACCCGGCGGTTGGCGAAGGGCTGGACGATCATGCGGACGGCGTCCGGCTCGAAGACGGTGTCGCCGTCCACCATGACGACCAGGTTGCAGGAAGCCTCGGCTATGCCGGTGTTGAGCGCGGCGGGCTTGCCGGCGTTCTGTTGGCGGATGACCCGTACGCCCCGCAGGTTCAGCGCCTCGACGATGTCGGCGGTGCCGTCGGTGGAGCCGTCGTCCACGACGATGACCTCCACCTGGTGGTCCTGGGCGAGCAGCGAGCGGACGGCCGCCTCGATCCCGGCGCTCTCGTTGTAGGCGGGGACGATGACGCTGACCGGCTCCGTGACCGGCCTGCCCCACGGCCTGCGGCGCATACGGACGTGCCGGCGCGCGGCGACGAACACCGCGACCGCCCGCAGCACGCTGATGGCGCCGGCCGCCCACAACAGCCAACCGAGCAGGTCGAGCAGCCCGTCGCTGGCCCGCAGCGCGTTGACGAGGGCCAGGCCCTGCCACTCGTCGGCGGTGGAGGCGGGCTTCACGGGGGAGGGCAGGCCGACCGCGTCGCTGACGGTGGTGAAGCGGAAGCCGGCCTTCTTGAGGTCGGGCAGGAGCTGCTCCAGGGCCGCGACGGTCTGCGAGCGGTCGCCGCCCGCGTCGTGCATCAGGAGGACCTGGCCGTCCGTGCCCTTGGGGGTGGAGTTGGCGATGATCCGCGCGATGCCCGGGCGGCGCCAGTCCTCGCTGTCCTGCGTGCTGAGGACGGTGAGGTAGCCCTCCTGCCCGGCCTGGACCACGGTGTCCCAGTCGGCGTCGCTCAGCGCCTCGTTGGTCGAGGAGTACGGCGGCCGCAGCAGGGGGGTGGTGACGCCGGCGGCCCCGGCGACGGCGAGCTGGCTCTCGCGCAGCTCCAGCGAGCGGCGCCAGGCGGAGGCCGCGCCGAGGTCGGTGTGGGTGAAGGTGTGGACGCCGATCTGGTGGCCGTCCTCGACGATCCGGCGGGCCAGCTCCGGATGGGCGGCCACCTGGGTGCCGACGGTGAAGAAGGTCGCGTGCACCTGGTTGCGGCGCAGGACGTCGAGGACCTTCGGGGTCCAGACGGGGTCGGGGCCGTCGTCGAAGGTCAGGGCGATCGTGCGGGGCCCGGGACCGGCCACCCGCCCGGCGGCGCCCTCGACGACCGGGCCGCCGGAGCGGACCTGCTCCGGCACGGACGCCGACGAACCGGTCGCGGGCGCCGCCCCGTCGGGGGTGCCGTCGAACATGTGCCGGGCGTAGCCCTGGAGCAGCAGCGCCGCCGAGAGGGTGACGACGAGCGCGGTCAGCAGCAGCCAGTGGGTGCGCAGGGGGACGTTGCGCACGGTGCTGTGCCGCCCGCGGGGGAGGCGGCGGCGCCGGTTGTTCGACACGAGAGGGGGTGCTTCCTGGCTGGGGGGGGGGATCCGGTGGGGGGTTACGGCTTGGCGGTGGGTTTGCCGCCGCCCTGGCCGGGTGGGGCCGTCGGCTTTCCGTGGCCGTTCGGGCCGGTGCTCGGGGCGGCCCCGGTCGCGGCCGTGGTGGGTCTGGCGGTGGGGCCCGTCCCGGTTCCGTTCCCGGCCGCGGGCTTGGCGGGGGCCGCGGAGACCGCCGCCGCGGGGACCGGGGAGGCGGGGCCGGCCGTACGGCGCGGCGCCGCGGAGGCGGACGGGCCCGGCTCGGCGGCCGGCGGCCTGCTCGGCGCGGCGTCCGCGACGCGGGGGGCGGGCAGGAACGGCGACCGGAGCGTCGGCCCGCCGAACAGCGAGCTGAGTACGAGGACCACGTACGCGACCGCGGGCACGACGAGCAGCCACCCCAGCCGACGGACCCGGCGCTGGCGGCGGCCCGAGGAGTCCACGAAGACGGGGCTCGGCTCAGGCGGCTCCGCCGCGTTCGGAGGGCTCACGGTGATCCGCGGGAGCTCCAGCGTGTCGTAGTCCGTGTAGCCCGGCTGTGGTCGCATCGGTGGGGTCTGCCTCTACGGGAGGGAGCGGTCGGTCGGGGCGTCGTCGCGGGGCTGGGTCTGCGTCGGGTCGGCGTCCGGTTTGCCGCCCGGGCGGGGGTCGGTGGTGTGGGTCGGTGCCGGCTCCTCGGGCCGCTTGGTCGCCTCCGGCTTGCCGCCCTTCCCGCCCTTGTCGCTCTTCTCGGGCTTCGGGGAGGCACCCCGCTTCGCGTCCGTGGGCCGCGGGCCCGGGGATTCGACGGGCGTCTCTTCCTGCCCGCCGCCCAGGACCGGCGCGCAGTAGCCCGGGACGGCGGCGGGTCCTCCGGCCGCGGCGACCAGCGGGGCGAACCGGCGCTCGGCCAGCAGTTCGGCGGGCTTCCGGATACCGGGCGCGCTGTCCGCCGCGTAGGCACGGCAGAGCTCGGCGAGATCGGCGGGCAGGTCCTCCACCGGGCCGGCGAGCGTCCCCGCGGTCGGCTCCGCGTGCTTGGGGACGGGCTTGGAGGTGGTCGGAGCGGGGGCGCTGCTCACGGGCTTGCCGCCCAGGGCTGCGGGCAGATGGCCCGTTCCGGCGGCGACGGCGACACCGCCGAGGGTGACCGCAGCCACGGCGCCCACGAGTATCGCGGGGGTGCGCATCCTCCGCTTCCGGGGGCCGACGGAACTCGGCACATGGGATGAAATCGGGGTGAGACGGGCAGAGCGGAACGCCGCCATGGCGGCCTGCTCGCCGGGCAGTTCACCGCCGCCCGCGGGAACGGACGTGGCGGGAGCGGATACGGCGGCGAGCAGTTCTGCGAGGGCGTTGTGACCGGGTGCGGCGCCGGCCCCGGCGCCGGCGAGCAGTCGCTCGGCCGTGTCGCGGTCGATCCGGCGGGATCGGTTGGTGCTCATCTCGCATCCTTCAGCGTCGGAGACGTCGTCGGTGTCACTCCTGGGGCGAAACTGCCTTCGAGCGGCTGCTGAGCGCCGCCCGATTCCGCTTCCCGCTGTTTCCGCTGTTCCACGAGGTCGGCCAGCTTGCGCAGACCTCGGTGCGCGGCCGTCCGCACCGCACCCGCGCGCTTGCCCAGTACGCGCGCCGCGCTCGCGGCGTCCAGGTCCATGACCACGCGCAGCAGCACGGCCTCGCCCTGGTCGCGGGGCAGTCGGGCTATGAGCGCGAGCGCGTCGTCGGTGGCGACCGTGGCCAGCGCGCTCGACTCCGTGTCCTCGGGGGCGCGCCGGTCCAGCAGGTACTCGACCGGCAGATCGGCCGTCGGACGGCGGCGGCGCCGGCGCAGCAGGTCGAGCGCCCGGTTGCGGGCTATCGCGGTCACCCAGCCGCGGAACCCGTCGAAGTCCCCGTGGAACGTCCCCAGGTCACGGGCGACCTGCAGCCAGGTCTCGGAGGCGGCGTCCTCGGCCTCCTCCCCGACCAGCACGGTCAGATAGCGCAGCAGCCCCGGCTGCACCTGCCGAAAGAGCGTCCGGAAGGCCGCCTCGTCCCCCTGTTGGGCCGCTGTGACCTCCTGGGACATGTCTCCCGGGCGTCCTGCCTCGTTGTCGGCTCCGCCGAACTCCTCCGCACTGTGCACGCGGGACATGATGCGTCACATGAATCCGGCAGTTCATCCGAAGGGCCGGATATCACCTGATGTTCGTGCGAGGAAGCACGGTGCCGGGCCCTGGCCAAATCCCGCCTGCCTGAGCAAGGATCACGTCCGCACCACGCCACGCACGTTCTTCCGGCACATCACGCCCTCAACAGGAGGATGTTCATGTCTCGCCGTATACCCAGCGGCCTGATCGCCGCGGCCACCGCCACTGTGGCGCTCGCCCTGGCGGCTCCCGCCTCGGCGTCCGCGTCCGTCCAGGGCGCATCCCTCCCCCAGGGCCGCGTCTTCATGGTCAACCCGGTCCAGTCCTCCGGCGACCAGACGCTCGCCGACGCCAAGGACTCCGCGACCGCCGTGCCCGATTCCGCTTACGTCACCACCGCCCTGCGGAACCTCGACGCGAGCGGCGGGCTCTCCGGCAAGTGGGCCCGCGTCAGGTCGGATACCGGCGCCTCGGCGAAGGTCGCGGACGCGGCCTCGTACAACCGCCGCGACGACCAGTTCGAGCAGGTCATGGCCTACTTCTGGGTCAACGAGGCGCAGGAGTACCTCCAGGGGCTGGGCTTCGGCTCGGAGCTTCCCGGGGCCAACGACCGCGCACAGCCGGTCCGTATCAACCAGTACGGAGCGGACAACTCCTTCTTCACGGACAAGAAGGACGAGATCCGCTTCGGCAAGGGCGGGGTCGACGACGCCGAGGACGCCGAGGTGATCGTCCACGAGTACGGGCACGCCGTCCACGAGGCCCAGGTCCCCGGCTTCGGCAGCTCCCCGGAGGCCGGCGCGATCGGCGAGGCCTTCGGCGACTACCTGGCCGTCGAGGTCGGCGCCCACGCCGACGCCCGCTACGGCTGGCCCCGCAAGACGGACCTGGCGTGCGTCGCCGACTGGGACTCGGTCCCGTACAGCGACGCCCCGCACTGCCTGCGCCGGATCGACGGCTCCAAGGTCTACGCGGACCGGGTGGGCGAGGTCCACGCGGACGGCGAGATCTGGTCGCGCGCGCTCTTCGACATCCGGGGCGCCCTCGGTGCCCGGACCGCCGACCGGATCATCGTGAACGCCCAGTTCGGCTTCGCGCCGGACACGAGCTTCACCGACGCGGCCCTGAAGACGGTCGCCACCGCCGAGCGCATGTACGGCAAGGGCGCGGCGGATTCGGTCCGTGCGGCGTTCAAGGCCCGCCAGATCCCCGGCGTCTGACGGTCGCTCGTCCCCGCTCGCTCGGCCCCGGGGCCCAACTGGCCCCGGGGTCAAGCGGAATGTTCCGTTTTCGACCGCCCAGCGGACATCGGAGTCCTCTCTCCGGACAACAACAGGTCAAATTCTTGTTGCATACCTGTCAATCCCTCGTTCTTTCCTGGCAATGTCGCAGCCGCCCCCACGGCAACGAAGGAGAACGAGTGACCCACCACATGTCCTCTACCCCCACCTCCAAGAACCGGACCCGCGTGCTGCGCACCGCCGCCCTCGTCGGGTCCGCGGCGATGGTCGCCCTCGCCGTCCAGAGCGGTCCCGCCAACGCCGCCGCCGAGCGCGAGGCCGGAGCCACCGCCCTCACGCAGACGGCCTCCGCCCGCGCCCAGGCGATCTCCGCCGCGCAGGCCGAAGCGGCCGGCACCGCGCGCGCCATCGGCCTCTCCGACGAGGAGCGCCTCGTCGCCCGCGACGTGGTCAAGGACGCGGACGGCACGGTCCACACCCGCTACGAGCGCACCTACGCCGGCCTGCCCGTCCTCGGCGGCGACCTGGTCGTCCACCAGAAGAAGGACGGCAGCCGCAAGACCACCAAGAGCACCGAGGCCCGAATAGCCCCCGCCGCCGCCCGCTCCCTGAAGGCCGCGCCTGCCGGCGCCCGCCAGGTGGTCTGGGCCGCGACCGGCACCCCCGTCTTCGCCTACGAGGCCGTGATCACCGGCACCCAGCCCGACGGCACGCCGAGCGAGCGCCACGTCATCACCGACGCCGCCACGGGCGCCGAGCTCTGGGCGTACGAGGCCATCGACACCGGCACCGGCACCAGTGCCTACTCCGGCACCGTGACCATCGGCACCACCCAGAACGGCTCGTCGTACGACCTGGCCGACGCGGGCCGCGGCGGCCACAAGACGTACGACCTGAACGGCGGCACCTCCGGCACCGGCAGCCTCTTCACGGACGCCGACGACAAGTGGGGCGACGGCACGCCGTCCAACCGCCAGACCGCCGCCGTCGACGCCCAGTACGGCGCCGCCGTGACCTGGGACTTCTACAAGTCGGAACTCGGCCGCAACGGCATCGCGGGCGACGGCAAGGCCGCGTACTCCCGCGTCCACTACGGCAACGCGTACGTCAACGCCTTCTGGGACGACAGCTGCTTCTGCATGACCTACGGCGACGGCGCGGGCAACTCCAAGCCGCTGACCTCGCTGGACGTCGCCGGCCACGAGATGAGCCACGGCCTGACCGCCGCCACCGCCAAGCTGAACTACAGCCGCGAGTCCGGCGGCCTCAACGAGGCCACCAGCGACATCTTCGGCACCTCGGTGGAGTTCTTCGCGAACAACCCCAGCGACATCGGCGACTACCTCATCGGCGAGAAGATCGACATCCGCGGCAACGGCACCCCGCTGCGCTACATGGACAAGCCGAGCAAGGACGGCGCCTCCGCCGACTACTGGTCGAAGACCGTCGGCCGGCTCGACGTCCACAACTCCTCGGGCGTCGCCAACCACTTCTTCTACCTGCTGTCCGAGGGCAGCGGCGCGAAGACGATCAACGGCGTGTCCTACAACTCCCCGACCTACGACGGCTCCACCGTCACCGGCATCGGGCGGACCAAGGCCTACAAGATCTGGTACAAGGCGCTGTCGACCTACATGACGTCGACCACCAACTACGCGGGTGCCCGCACGGCGACCCTCCAGGCGACGGCCGACCTCTACGGCACGACCGGCACCGAATACCAGCAGGTGGCGGCGGCCTGGAAGGCCGTCAACGTCAAGTGACGCCCTGACCCACACTCGATCCACGACGACCCCGTGCCCGCAGGCGCCTCCCGCCCCTCCGGGCACGGGGTCGTCGATCAAGACCGGAAACGCCAATCAGGGGCCTGATCCGCTTTCGCGGATCAGGCCCCTGACCTGGTCTTACTCTGTCGGGGTGGCGGGATTTGAACCCACGACCTCTTCGTCCCGAACGAGGTCCACCCAAGATCCCCACCAGCCCGAACGACGTTTCCCCTGGTCAGCGTCTTGGCCTCAGACGGTCTGGGGCAGCCTCAAGAGGCCTCGGGGAGCAGACCGGCTCCCCGCTGGCTCCCAGCCACCGCCGTCGCCACGCTCGTGATCCCTCGCGATCCACCCAGATGGCGAGGGTGTCCACACCTACGCATTACGAGGCCCCGCAGGATCATCCCCGGTGGCGTTGAGCGGTGCCCCAGAATCCAGCCCCTGGTCAGAGACGGCAGACCGTGATCACCATGATGCCGAGTTCACCCTAGTGCTACCCCGTCCGCTCACGCAGCGCTCACGCATCAAACTATGCCCGCATACCAGCACTGAGCGGTCCGCACTGTCAGGCAGATGCCGCGCGCCCCAGGGATCGCCGCAGCGGATTCACGCTGCCGGGGCGATTACTCATTCTGGGGTCAGCAGTACACGTCTCACCCAGTGGCCATACGGCGGCGGGGTGCCAAGACGTCCGAAGCAAGGACGGCCACGACGGCTACCACGGCAAGAGCCCAGAGCGCCCGATTCTACTGACCCTGGTGCCAGGTGGCGCCGACGACAGCGGTGAGAGCAGCGATGCTGTTCGCGCCAGCAGCCGAGCCGAGGGTGCGCAGCGTCGCCGCTGCCGAGATAGTCACGTCCAGCTGCTCGGACGGCGACTGGGCCTCCCATGCCTGCTAGTCAGGCAAGTTCACCGGTTGCAATGAGGGACGCGCTGGAAACCTCAGCTTCCGGAAACCTCTTCGCCCGTACCATCGCCTTGCCTATACTGCGACCCGCACCTTTCCTCGACTGACGAGGCCGACATGCAGAAGTCATGGAACAGCGACCGCCGCCGCACCGCGATCGGTCGCTCCAGCCTCTCCGTACCGGCGCGCCAGGCTCTGGCCGACCGCCAGTTCAACGCGGACCGCACGATCCTTGATTACGGCTGCGGCCGAGGAGGCGACGTCGGGTCCCTCCAGCGCCTCGATTACAAGATCACCGGCTGGGACCCCTATTACAGCTCGAGCGCGCCGGTGGCCCCCTCCGACGTCGTCCTCCTCACCTACGTCCTGAACATCATCGAGGACCCCGTCGAGCGTCGGCAGACGCTCAAGGAGGCATGGAGGCTCGCCAACTCCGTACTCATCGTCTCGGCTCGCCTCACCTGGGAGCGGTCCAAAGTCCGCGGCCAAGAGTACGGCGACGGCCTCCTCACCAGCCGGCAGACGTTCCAGCACCTCTTCAGCCCGGACGAGCTCCGGATCTACGTTGAGGAGATCACAGGAACACGCTGCATATCAGCGACCCCCGGCATCGTGTACGCCTTTAAGGACGACTCAGCCCGACTGGGCTACCTCGCACACCGCATTGTCCCCGACGCCGAGTGGCTCGCTTCAGCCGATACCACTTCCGCTATCGCCTCGCTGGTCGACTACGTCGAACGGCGTGGCCGCCCGCCCCGTGTCGACGAGATGCCCCGGTCGATGGCCGAACAGCTCGCCCACCTGAAACCCGGCGAACTCAAGCGCCTCATACGCGACTCCGCCGACGCCGAGAAGGTCTCCGAGGGCGCCAAGCGCACGACGCTGAACACTCTGCTATTCCTCGCCGTAGAGCTCTTCAACGGCCGAGGTCCGTTTAGCAGCCTCCCCGTCGGCGTCCAGCTCGACGTCCGTTCGTTCTTCACCTCGTACAAGGAAGCCTGCCAGCGCTCCGACCGTCTGCTCCTCAAGCTCAGGGACGACACCTATATCCGGGGCGCCATGAACGCATCCAGTGTCGGCAAGATCACCCCGACTGCGCTGTACGTACACCGCCGGGCGATCGACCGGATGCCGACAGTCCTGCGCCTGTACGAGCATTGCGCCTCCGTCGCAGCCGGCCGCCCTCAGGAATGGGCCATCGCCAAGCTGAAGCACCAGGGGCGAGCCATCAGCTGGCTCGACTACCCGGAATTCGACAAGGACCCACACCCGCGGATCACGACCTCGTACCTCGTAGATCTCAAGACCCTCGAGACCTCGCATATGTCCTACGCGAACTCCGCCAACCGTCCTCTGCTCCACCGCAAGCACGAATTCCTGGCGCCCGACGACCCGGACGTGCCGCGTTACCGCCGTCTGACCGAGTCCGAGCTACGCGCCGGCCTCTACGAGAATCCTCACCTGATCGGCACCGAGAATGGCTGGGAGACCGAGCTGATCAAGTGCGGTCGCATGCTTCGGGGACACCGGCTGGTCCGGCGCCCCGAAAATTGAGCAGTTCAAGCCGTCAGGGGGCATCCGGTTGCATGTACGCGATCGTCTCCGCCAGACCGTCCGGGTCGAAGTCCGAGACCTGCCCGGGGAACCACGAGAAACGGAGGCCATTGGTGGCCACCTCCTCCGGGAGGCCCATTGCGGTCAGCACGTGGCTCGGCGTGTAGGAGGCACTGGTGCATGCGGAACCGGTCGCCACCGCCACCTGGTCCTTGATCCGTACGATCAGGGCCTCGGCGTTGAGCCCGTCGAAGGTCACATTGAGGATGTGCGGGACCGCATGGCCGGCATCGCCGTTGATCTGAAAGCGGGTCTTTCCGAGCGCGGCGAGCAGCCGCTCCCGCATCTCCTTCGCGTCCCGCTCCCAACGCGACCAGTTCTCCTGGAAGACCTTGGCTGCTTCGTACAGCCCCATGATCAGCGGCACTGGGAGCGTCCCGGGGCGCAGCTTTCGTTCCTGCCCGCCGCCGAACATGATCGGTTCCAACGGCACCTTGTCCCAGCCACGACGCCGGATCACCAGGGCGCCGATCCCCTTGGGTGCACCGATCTTGTGGCCGCTGATGCTGATCAAATCGATGGGCGCCTTCAGGTCCTCGGGAACCTTCGCGTACCCCTGCGCGGCATCGACGTGGAGATAAGTCGGGGTCTTCTGGAGCTTCTCCGCCAGCTCGGCCACGGGCTGGATGACGCCCGTCTCATTGTTCACGTGCATTAGTGAGACGAGCAGGGTGTCCGGCCTCAGTTTCTCCAGCACGGCCGCCGTGGAGATCCGCCCCGAGGGGCCGGGCTCCAGGAAATCGACCTCGAACCCCTGCTTCTCCTGCAGATGCAGCAGGGGCTCGATGACCGCCTTGTGCTCGATGGCGGAGGTGATGATGTGCTTCCGGTCGTGCTTCTCACCGTACGGAGCCATACCGAGCAGCGCGATGTTGTTGGACTCCGTTGCTCCACTGGTGAAGATGACCTCTTCGGTCCTCACACCGACTGTGCTGGCAAGGTACGCCCTGGCCTCCTGGACCGCTTTCTTTGCCCGGGCTCCGTACTCATGGGTGCGACTGCCGGCGTTACCGAAGTCGTCGGTCATCCAGTGGAGCACCACGTTAGCCACCCGCGGCTCCACACGGGTCGTCGCCGCCACATCCAGATACGCCACCACAGCGCTCACCCATCTCAGAGCAATCATCCCGTTACCAGTACGTCAAGCCGTTAACGTACACGCATGCTCGGCTGACGCACAGCGCGGCGCCTCAGAGTTGTCAACGCAGACATCGACGTACAACTTCCCGGGCAGGGGCACTCTTCGCTTGAGCCGGGCGTACCCCCTGACATGCCGGCGCCGTCTTACGTACGTGAAGGTGACGTAACTTCGGCAAGCTTCGTACGTTAACCAGATGACGTACGCTAAGGTTGCCGGGTGGAGATCAAAGCAGCGACACCAGCGACCAGAGTCGTGGCTCCGCGCACCTCAACGGGGTTCGAGTACACGTTTCCTGCCATCCGCGGCATCCAGGCAGGGCGCGAGTACTACGTCTCGATGTGCCCCCTGCGCCTCATCCCAAAGATCTTTATCTTCGACGAAGATGAGCTCTCGCCGGAGCTACGCGCCCAGCGGATTCTCAACAAGGGACGGCTTCCGGCGCTCACGAAGTACATTCTGGACAATCCAGGTGATTATGTCTTCAGTGCTTTGACTGCATCCGTCGACGGCGACGTGGAGTTCGACCATCTCGGCTCCGACGGCAACGCGTTCCGTACCGGGCAGCTGCGCATCCCCATGGACTCCCGCTTCCTGATCAACGACGGCCAGCACCGGCGCGCGGCCATCGAGCACGCCCTCAAGGAGAACCCGGACATCGGCAACGAGACGATTGCGGTCGTCTTTTTCCATGATGCGGGGCTCGCCCGCTCACAGCAGATGTTCGCGGACCTTAACCGGCACGCGGTACGTCCGGCCCGGTCCATCGGCGTCCTCTACGACCATCGGGACAGCGAAGCCCAGGTCGCGCGCACACTGGCCGGCCAGTGCAAAGTCTTCAAGGGCTACGTCGAGATGGAGAAGAGCACCCTCTCAGCCCGCTCTCGGATGATGTTCACCTTGAGTGCTCTCTACTACGGCACCCAGTCCCTCCTCCAGGGCCTGGAGATCGAGGCAGGCGCCGCAGCCGAACTGGCGCAGGAGTACTGGGAGCACATCGACACGACACTTCCCGAGTGGGGGATGGTTCGCAAGCGAGAGCTCTCGGCACCCGAGATGCGGCGCGACTTCATCCATAGTCACGGAATTGCATTGCACGCTCTCGGCCGCATCGGAAATTCCCTACTTCGGGAATCCACAGCGCCTAGTAAGTGGAAACGGAAACTCTCCCCTCTGGAAAAGGTCGACTGGACTCGGTCGAATACAGACTGGGAGGGCCGTGCCATCGTCGGCGGCCGTGTTTCTAAAAGCCACCAAAATGTAACTCTTACAGTCACCTACCTGCGCAATCACCTGCGCCTCGGTCTCAGCGCCGAAGAGCAGCGGGTAGAGAACGCATACCTGCGAGGCGAAGCGTGAGCACCATCCCTCTGCAACTCGGCATCACGCCTGTCCGGCGGAAGCCGTTCGACGGGCAACCCCTCGAAGAGGTCATTGCCAAGCTCTCAGACGAGGTGCGTGAGCTCTACACAGCCGACCAGGTGCCCTGGGTCATCGGATACAGCGGCGGCAAGGACTCCACGGCAGTCCTTCAGCTCGTATGGAACGCCATCGCCGCTCTGCCGGCGGAGCAGCGCACCAAGACGGTCCACGTCATCAGCACCGACACCCTCGTCGAGAACCCCGTCGTCGCGGCGTGGGTGACGACCTCCTTGCAGAGGATGGAGAAAGCCGCCGCCGAGCAAGGCCTCCCCATCGAGCCTCATCGCCTAACGCCGGAGATCAAGGACACTTTCTGGGTCAACCTGATCGGTCGGGGCTACCCGGCGCCGCGCCCCAAGTTCCGCTGGTGCACCGAGCGCCTCAAGATCAAGCCCTCCAACTCCTTCATCCGGAACGTCGTGGCCGCACATGGCGAGGCGATCATGGTGCTCGGTATCCGTAAGACCGAGAGCCAGGCACGCGCCCGCGCCATGGAGAAGCACGAGAAGCGGCGCGTCCGTGATCGTCTCTCACCTAATGCAAACCTTCCCAACTCCCTCGTCTACAGCCCAGTCGAAGACTGGACCAACGACGACGTCTGGGAGTACCTGATGCAGAAGCCCAACCCGTGGGGCTACAACAATCAGGATCTCCTCACTATGTACCAGGGCGCCTCCGGCGATGGTGAGTGTCCGCTCGTGGTTGACTCGACCACTCCCTCCTGCGGCTCGAGCCGCTTCGGGTGCTGGACTTGCACACTCGTCGAGCAGGACAAGTCGATGTCGGCGATGATCCAGAACGACGAGGAGAAGGAGTGGATGAGGCCGCTCCTGGACCTCCGCGACAAGCTCGACGCCCCATTCGGCTACTTCGAAGAGGGCGAGGAAGGACTCCCCGCCGGCCGAAAGCTCCCGTACCCCCGCCCTGACCAGCCGGCCCGAGACTTCCGCCGCATGAACGGCAAGGTCATGGTCTACACGCGCCGGACGGACGGCGAAGAGGTCCCGATCCACGGCCCGTACCTGCAGAAGTTCCGGCAGGACTGGCTCAAGGACCTGCTGGACGCCCAGACGTGGATCCGCGCCAACGCGCCTGAGCACGTCAAGGACATCGAACTGATCACCCTCGACGAGCTGCACGAGATCCGCCGTCTCTGGGTCTTCGACAAGCACGAGGTCGAGGACTCCCTCCCCCGTATCTACAAGGAGTCCACAGGCGAGGAGTTCCCGGGCGGACCTCTGGACGAGCAGCTCGTCATGGGCGCGGACGAGATGGAGCTCCTGAAGGAGCTCTGCGGGGACGACGACCTGCACTACGACATGGTCCGCGAGCTGCTCTCTGTCGAGCGCAAATACCGGACAATGTCCCGACGCGCTGGCCTCTTCCAAGCCCTGGAGACCGCCGTAAAGAAGGGTTATTACGAGGACAGCGCCGACGCCATCGACTTCGCGCAGCGCAAGAACAAGAACGAGTGGCGTGAGGGATCGCAAACCCACCTGACCCTGGACGAAGAAATCAATATCGATGCTCCTGCGTAAGATCACTCTCGAAGAGTTCGGGGCTTACCGCGGCACCCAGTCGCTGGATCTGACCACCAAGAAAAACAAGCCAATCGTCCTTATCGGCGGCCTCAATGGCTGCGGTAAGACGACCCTCCTCGACGCCATCCAGCTGGCGCTGTACGGGCCACGAGCGCGTTGCAGCGGTCGAGGCAGCAAGTCGTACGAGACGTACCTCCGCGAGAGCATCAACCGGCAGGCCGACCCGACCCGGGGTGCGCAGATCATCCTGGAGTTCACGGTCACGGTGGACGGCACGGAGCACTACTACAAGGTGGTCCGCAGCTGGCACACCAGCGGCAAGACGACGCTCAAGGAATTCGTGAGCGCGTTCGTCGATGAGGAGTACGGCTCCAGGGCGAAGCTGGGGCGACGCGTCGAGCCTGAGCTGAAGTACAGCCGGGTTCTCAGCCAGGAGTGGGCCGATCACATCGAGAGCCTCCTCCCCCTCGAAGTCGCCTCACTGTCGTTCTTCGACGGAGAGAAGATCGAATCGCTCGCCGACCCCGAGCGCGCGGCATCGGTCATTGAATCGGCCATTCATTCGCTGCTCGGTGTCAGCACCGTCCAGCAGCTCCGTACGGACCTGCTCGCACTCCAGCGCCGGCAGAAGCTGTCGGACGAAGAGCAGCACCTGATGGACCAGATCCACGCGGAGGAGCAGGAACGGCAGGCGGCCGACGCCGCTCTGGAGAACGCAGAACAGCGGGCCGCTCAGCGCAACAGCGAGCTCGTCAAAGCTCGGCGCACTCTCGAAACGCTGGAGGCTGCCTACAAGCAGGAGGGCGGAAACCTCTTCGAGCGTCGCGTCGAGATCGAGCGCGAATTCGCGCAGGTTTCCGCTCACCTCGCCGAAATCCGCAGCTCTCTCATCCAGTTGGCTGCAGGCCCGCTTCCGCTCCTCATGATGGGAAGCCACCTCACGGAGCTGCGCAAGCAGGCTGGTCGTGAGCGGACGGCAGCCGAGTCCCACCAGGTACTGGGGGTCCTAGAAGAGCGTGACCAGTGGCTACTGGACATGCTCCCTGTCGAGGCGAAGGCCGCCGTAATGGAGAAGCTGGAGGCTGACCGCACCAAGCGCGCCAAGTCCGCCGGCCTCAAGGTAGATCTCGGCCTCTCCCCGGACACGCTCCCCCAGCTGTCGGCACTCGACGAGGCACTCAGTCGCGACAAGGCACGAGCTGCCGAGCTCCTCCAGCAGGCTGCGGAAGCCGCCGAAGAGCGTGTGCAGCTGGAGCGACAGCTGGCGGGTGTACCGGCCAAGAGTAAGGTCGAGGCCGTTCAGAAGGAGCGTGAAAACCAACTCCAAGAAGTCGCACGGCTGGAACGGGAGCACGAGAACAGCCTCAACAACGTCGACGAGTTGAAGCGCCGCCTCGAATACGTCTCCGCCTCCCTGCAGCGTGCCCACGAAGAGTTCGTCCGCACCAAGGTGAAGGCCGAAGAGGTCGAGCGGATCATCAAGTACTCGGAGAAGGCCCGGAAGACACTGGAACAGTTCGGCGATGCCCTTCTCAAGCGGCACATCAGCCGCCTCGAGGTAGCAATGCTCACGAGCTTCCAGACCCTCATGCGCAAGCAGGGCCTGGTGAACGACCTCCGCATCGATACCGACAAGTTCACGCTCACCCTGGCTGACACCGATGGAGAGTTGATCGACCCCGGTCGTCTCAGCGCGGGCGAGCGCCAGCTACTCGCTATCTCCCTCCTCTGGGGCTTGATGAAGGTCGCCGGCAACCACCTGCCCAGCGTCATCGACACGCCGCTCGGCCGGCTCGACAGCCGCCACCGTGAGCATTTGGTGGACCGATACTTCCCATACGCCAGCGGCCAAGTCCTCCTCCTCTCCACCGATGAGGAGATCGACGAGTACCTGCTTGGCCGCCTCAAGAAGTCCGTCGCCCACACCTACACCCTGGTCCACGACGACACCACCTTCACCACCAGCATCGTCGAGGGTTACTGGTGGAACGTAGGAGCCAGCAATGTCGCTTGAGAACATCCGCCTCGCCACCGCAAGTAAGGACCGCCTGAGCCGTCTGAAGCGCACCACCGGCATCACCCAGTGGAACGTCCTGTGCCGCTGGGCCCTGGCGCTCTCCCTGGCAGATGCCTCTACCCCCCTGGTCCGTGAGGTCATCACCGACTCCAACGTCGAGATGTCCTGGAAGACCTTCGCCGGACCCCACGGCGACCTCTACCTCGGCCTGCTCAAGCAGCGCTGCGTGGCCGACGGACTGGAGCCGACGGACGAGAACGTTTCTAAGATGCTCACGATCCATCTGGCGCGAGGGATCGGATACTTGGGGGCGCACAAGGAGATGACGGCGATCGAAGGGCTGATCGGGGCCGTGACAACCGTCTGAATTGTCATGATCGCCCTGTCAGGGCCGATTCGCCTGCGCGGGTCGGCCCTTCCCTGCCCCCATCCGGTGGCGACGAATCATCAGAAAGCTCAGATCCACTTCACTCAGTGACGCATAAGCTGCCCTGTATGGCATCGGGACACGGCAGCACGTCGCTTCAGCTCTACCTTGTCGGCATCGGTGAGGTCCTGCGGAACAATCGTTTGATCGTTCCCCAGTTCCAGCGCTCGTACTGCTGGAAGGTGGAGCAAGAGGTCCTCGACTACTGGACCGACCTGAGCCGGGCGATCAATGGCGGAGCGAAGGAGGAGTACTTCTTTGGCACGATCGTGATCACCCAGGACGGTGACGGGACTCGGAAGCGGATCATCGACGGCCAGCAGCGGCTGGTCACCTCGTCCCTCCTGATCGCTGCCATCCGCGACGAGCTGCGAGCCCTGGAGGGGAACCTGCTCAAGGCGGACGACTCCCAGGCTGTGGGCATCAGCCGCACCTTCCTGGCCAGCAAGGCATGGAACGACAGGTACGCGGAGTCGCACCTCAAGCTCAACGAGAGCGACAACCCCGACTTCCTCGGGATCACCACCGAGGCCACCCTCCCGGGGAAACCCGCGAGGACCGACTCCGACATCGTCAAGGCGTACCGGTTCTTCCGGGATAAGATTTCGCAGTTCCGCAGCCTGCATGGGATGGACGCGGCCAACGTCCTCGAGAAATGGGTGAGCTACATCCAGCACCGGGCGCAGCTCGCCGTGGTCGAGACCCCGACTGAGGCAGACGCCTACGTGATCTTCGAGACTCTCAACAACCGAGGCGCCGACCTGACCACCGCAGACCTCCTGAAGAACCACCTCTTCGGAGCCGCCAGCGAGCAGCAGAACCTCAACGCGGTGCGGAACAACTGGCACCAGTCACTCGGGATGCTCCAACTCGGGGCCGCCGATGCAAAGTTCACTAAGTTCCTACGCCACTACTGGAGCTCGAAGGTCGGAAAGATTACCGAGCGCGATCTCTACGCGGAGATGCGCAAGGAGGTGACCCACCGACAGGAGGCTCTGCACTTCTCGGAGAACCTCCTGTCAGCCGCACACGCCTACACCGCGCTCTCCAACCCGGATAGCGACTTCTGGGCGACCACGTGCAGCGGCAACGGTTACCGTCCCGCCCTCGACACGCTCGCCATGTTCGACCTGGTTCCCAACAAGATCCTCCTGCTGGCGGCAGTCGAGCACTTCCACTCCCACGAGCTCGAGAAGCTCCTCCGGGCCATGGTGAACTGGTCAGTGCGCGGCATGATTATGAGCATGATGAACCGCGGCCGCTTCGAGGACCAGTACTCTCAGCTCGCGGTCGCCATCCGAAAGGGCGAGGTCACCACCACCGCGCAGGTCCGACTGCGCGTCGAGGACCTCATCCCCTCCGACACCGACTTCAGGGAGCAGTTCGCGCTCGCCACCGTCGGAAGAAGCGATTCCAAGCTTGCCCGGTACTACCTGAGCGCCCTGGAGGCGACAAGGCGAAAGGAGTCCCAGCCGGAGTTCGTCCCCAACAGCAACCCGAGCCAGGTCAACCTGGAGCACGTGTTCCCGCAGAACGCCAAGGAAGCCGACTGGGAGGACTTCATCACGAAGAGCGGGGACAAGCAGGACGCCGCCAGCTGGGTCTACCGCATTGGCAACATGGTGCTCCTGCAGACTGGAGTGAACTCCAAGATCGGGAACAAGTCATTTGACGAAAAAGTCGAGTTCTTCAAGGTCTCGGGCTTCGAGCTGACCAGAAAGATCAGCGAGAAGAGGGAGTGGACCCCGGACAGTATCCGGCTCCGGCAGACTGTCCTTGCCGGACTCGCGGTTAAGACCTGGCCGCGCTGAACTACGGTAGGCAAGAAGAATTCTTTCCTCGACCGACTGAAACGCCAAAAGACGTGAAATGTCAGCCGAGCGAGGCTGAAGCGGGACTCCCCTCGCCTGTCCTTCTGCTACATCTTCTCGAATGAACAAACAGTGCTGAGGCTGCAACCGTTAACCTCACGGTTTCATTAAGTGGGCTGTCCGACGGGTGGTCGCGGAACCGAAAAGTGCCCGAGACCAGCAGGAGTGAGGATTGTCGAGGTCCTCGTTCCTGCCACCACCGGAGGCACTTCCCAGGTGAATAGGCGTATCGGGTCCTATCCCCGCGTCCACGCTGAGGGCGGCAGCCCGGGCCCGTGGTGCTCCAGGCCAGGGCCCGCGCTGCTGGTCGAGACGGTTCCGCAAGGCCGGGCTGGACAAGGCGACATCGGCGGCTCTGATGCCGTGCCGATGTCTGCGGCCGGTGCAAGATCCTGCTGGACGTGGCCATGACGGTCACGCTGGGTAGGGAGCGCGTGGCGGATGTCGGGATGTTGCGGGTGAACCCGGCGTGTTCGGGCCGGTGGGCTCCGACCCGACGGTCCCCAGGCTCCAAGAAGGCGGCCCCGGACGCCGTGGGACAGACCTTCGGACACCATCCCCTGATGGGTTCGTCGACCACGGAAGTGGTGGCAGCGGGGAACCTGGCCGGCCTGCTCAGGCCGGGCAGCAACACCGCCGCCGACCACATCTGACCGCCTTCGCCACCAACACCACCGGCCTGCCCATCGCGGCACTGGAGCTGTGACACCGCCAGCGAGCACGCGCCGAAGACCGCATCAGGGTCGCCCGTGCCACCGGCGTGCGAAACCTGCCCTCCACGACACCGCACAGAACCAGGTCTGGCTGGAGATCGTCCAGATCGCCCTCGACCTCCTCGTATGGATGCCCATGCTCGCCCTCACCGCCGAGACCCGCAGGCAGGAGGCCCGCCGCCTGAGGCTCCGCCTCTTTTCGCCGCCCAGCTGGTCACCACCGCCCGCCACCGGCACTTCGCACGCCACTGGCCCTGGACCGACGTGATCACCACCGCCCTGGAACGGCTCGAAGCCTTCCCGGCCTGGCTGACCGCACGTTCCCGTCCCTGACGAGCAGCATCATCCGACCGGAACGGTGGAACCCGGCGCCCACCTGGCGCGACAGTCGGGGCCACCATCAGCCCGAACAGCCGAAACGACCCGTCGGAGAAACCGACGGACCGTCACGGAAGATCAAGGTTAGAACTCTAAAGGTTGTCTCACGCGGCAATCAACAGTATCCGGCTGCTCACTATCAGATTCCTGACCCTTCTCGCCGAGAAATTAATACGACTCCAACAACCTCGATGATTTTCAGCCGATACTCTCTGTAACGATATATGTCGTATCGGAGTATCGCGAAGGTTTACTTTGCAATGCGGCACACCCAGGCATCATTGCGAATGAAAGCGGAACAAAGAGTTCCGGGGCTTGGGGCGGTATTCGCGGGCATCGCCCGGACACTCGAACGAAGTAACCCATGCAAGGTGTCACTTCACTTTCTGTTATCGCCACCCTGTGGACCAGCAATTCTCGGTTAGGAGTCGAGGGAATCTTTCCTTCCGGATTTCCTCGACTGACCCCTGGGGGTCAAGTCGCGCCGTTTGTGAAGTGCGCTGTGAATGGGTGACTGCTGCGCGATCATGGTCACGCATGACGTAACGGTGGATCGGGGGGTGAATTTGTAAATCAAAGACTGTCACACACAGCTACGTATGGATGTATGCACAACGTCTCATTCCAAAGTGGTAGGTGACTCGGATGGTGTCAGAGTTGCCCCGTCATGGTCGCCTCTTCCCTCGGCTCGCTACAGCCGAGGGCAAGGGCGTAGTTGGGCTCCGCTGTCACCTGCTGTGTGGCACCACATGAGCCCAAAGAGAGGAAGCAACGTGCACAATCCGCTTGGCGACGATCACTGCTGCACCTCGGCGTGCCTGGGGGATGAGGGTCAGAGCCCGTCGGGTGGTCAGACTGGCGAGGGCCCCCCAAGGGGGCGCGTAACTCCAGCCGCAATCACGGCAGTTGCCACCCTGGTGACTGCCCTGGCTGCACTGATCACGGCCTTCCGGTAGCAGGCAGCTGTACTGCAATAGTAGGGGCACGCTGCCAAGTCGTGTGAGGCGCAGGTGACGAGGGCTGACCAATCCGGGGTCAGCGTCTTGTCAGGAGTCACGCAACTTCCGAGACGTTGCCCCTCACGGCATCAGTGAATTAAGGGCATGACCGCTCCGGTGCTAGGCGGAGGCGCGATTCCCTGAGCGGATCAAGTCATGGCCCGCCCGTCCGCTGATCCTGCTGAGCTTCGCGAGTGCGCGGTACGCATGGTCGCGGAGATTATTCACGGACACCCCACCGGGCGGCCGTTATGAAGGGCGGCCGCCGCGAACCTGGGTATCGAGGCCGCGGCCACCGCAGATTGGGCCGACTGGTTCAACAGCCAGCTGTTTCACGCCGCTATCGGAGGCATCCTGCCCCCACGAACACTTGACGAGCTACTACGCCCCACAGAAGTGGGTAGGGGTGATAGCCATACGGCTACCGGCTATCACCCCTGCCCTGAGGTAGCGGGCTTCACCAGTCCAGATCAGCGCTGGCGAGGATGTCGCTAACGTCGTCCTTCTCTACTTCCAGTGGCGTTCTAAGTCCTTCGAGGACGAGGTTCGAGATGATCGTGTCGAGGTCCTGGTCGGACTGGCGGTTTATTAGAGTCTGCAGGTGAGACAGGCCGGCGTTCGCGTACTCCTCGAAGATGAGGACCCGCTCGGGCTGGCGATCCGCACTGAGGATTTTCGGGTCGTCGGGACATTCGACAGCTCCGAGCATGTCGAGGAGCACCTCCCCGTAATCCCGGCTCTCCATGAGCGCGAGGCGGATCGGCTCGTCAGCCTGGTCGAACGGCTTGCGCTCGCCTCGGCGGTGGCCAAGCAGCGCGGCGAACATCATCGCCTCGACCATAGTCGCAAACGTCCCAGTCTTTCTGTCGGCGAGCTTACCGAGCAGGTCCTCATGCTCTTGGGGACGGCGGAATCGATCCATGTAGGCCATCAGGCGGTCACCTTCTCCAGAACCGTGTGCTCGAAGTCGCCATGTGACACGTATGGAACCTCACGATTATTGATCACGATCGTCTCTTCGCCCGCCGACTGGTTCGGCGTGTAAGAGCGCAGTACGTACATCTGATTGGCGGCTTGCTGGAGGTTCTCCAGAACCTTGCCCCGCGCCTGCGACTGCGAGAGCAGGGTGACGATCTGGGATGTCAGCGCCGGCAGGGCCTTGGAGATCTCTTCCTGATAGGTCAGGTCGAGACTACCGAAGGGAGCATCCATGACGACCGGGTAAACACCCCCGCTGCCGGTCTCGATAGTCGCCTCCCCCCTATTCTTCTTTCGGGCACTGATATTCCTGGCAACCTCGGAGACCGCGCCGACGAAGCTGAGGCCGAGGATCTGGTTCTCACCAGTGGAGCGGATGGCCACTCCGCTCGCGGTGTGCAGCTCCAGTTCGAAGTCGTCGTTCAGCTCGGGTACGTAGCTCTTGATGAAGATCCGGGAGAAGACCTCCTTGACTTTCTTGTCGAGCTGGTCGCGGACCTCCTCGGTCTTGATCTCGAGGATCTCCCTCAGCGCGGCACGCACCTTCTCTACAAGCTCGACTTGCTTCTGAACCTTGCGGGCCTTCTCGCTCTTGACCTCAGCAGTCCGGTACTGACGCCCTGTAGCCTCTGCCTCCTGCTTGATCGACGAGACCTTGTTCTCAGCCTCCTTGTGCGCAACGCGGGCATCGGTCTCCTTGGAGGCGTAGTTCTTCCGTCGCTCGATGAGGCGCTGGACGTCCTGGATGTTCACCCCCTCCAGCTGCCGATCAACATCGGAGCGTTCCGCTTCCAGCTCGCTGATCTCGGCGTCTGCCTTCTGAATGTCGGAAGCGTTGAGGGTGAGCTGCTCCAGGATCTCCTGGCGCCTCTCCTCCAGGTTCTTCATCTTGCCGCTGACCCGCATCCAGCTCTCCTGGACGTCCTCGAGACCGGCGTTGTACTTGCGCTTGTCCAGCTCCTCGTACTCCTGAGTCCCCTCGCGGACCTCACGGCCGCACATGCACAGCTGGGCTTCAAGAATGTCCTCGATGAAGCTGCGCTGGATACCTGCGGGCAGTTGGCGGCGCTCTCGCATCGCGTCCGCGAGCTCAATCACCTTGGTGTCGATCCCGCTGGTCAGAGCCAGGAAGCCGTGCCGCGACAGCAGCTCGCGCTTGCGGCTCTTGTACTCCATGTACCGGTCATGCGAGGCCTTGATCTGGCGGGTCAGCGAGTCCCGCTTCTTCTGGAGTGGCTCCGCCTCCCTGTTCTGGAGCAGGGCGCGGTCAATGGACTGGACTTCCTTCTGGAAGGCGCTGATCTCGCCGGAGAGGCGCAGCATGTCTGCCTCCTCCTCCTTCTCACGGGTGGCGAGGTGGCCCATATGGTCGGACAGCTGCTTCAGCCTGCTGTCCTCCTTGGAGTCGATCTCGCTGGCGAGCTTTCGGGAGACCTTCGGCAGATCCTCCAGAGCACGCTCGATGGCCTCCAAGTCCAGAAGGGTCTTGATGGCCTTCCGGACCTCCTGGTTCTTTCCTTCGCCTTCCCGCTTCACGTCACCGGAGAACATCTTCTCCATGCGCTCACCGTTGAAGAAGAAGAACTGACGGAGGCCCTTAGGCAGGATCTTCTCGATCCGGTCCTGGCCGTTGAGGATGCTCTGAGCTTCGCCGTCCGTCCCGATCTCCGTGACCGTCAGCTCAGGCTCGACGGGCTCCTGGTCCGCCTTCTCCTTGATAACGGTGACGTGCCGGACCACGGAGAACCGGGTCCCGTCGTGCTCGAAGTCCAACCGAACCGAGGCCGTGATGTCCTCCCCGAACGCCGTGTCCGCCCATGCTTTGTCGTGAATGACGCGATGCTGCTGTTCCACGTCTTCCGAGAAGGTGCCGTAGAGGGCCCAGGCGAACGCGTTGAGCAGGGTGGTCTTGCCGGCACCGTTGTTACCGAAAATAAGGACGGCGGGCTTGCCCTCCTCCACAGACAGGTCGAGAACCTGCTCACCGTAGAAGGCTCGAAAGTTCTTCAGCGTCAGCTTGAGCAGCTTCACTTGGTCAGCTCCCTCACGGTGTCGACGATCTTCGGGACGACCTTGGTCGTCTCCCTGATGTGGATGTTCTCAGTCTCCAGGTCGATGATCTTCTGGACGAGGATTCTGGCTTCCCGCGGCAGCTCGTTCAGGACGTCGCGCACCGTTCGTGCGGGAGGCTGGCCGGCTGTTTCGTCGCTCACGGGTTACTCCTGGTTCGAGGTAGCGGGTGCGGAAGGAATGGGGGCACTTGGTGGGGGCTCAGGTGTCGAAGAGGCCGTAGCGCTCGCGCACGGGGCGAAGGACATTGAGGGTGTCCCCCTCGTTGTCAGCGAGGTAGGCGAACTCCTCGACGCGAGCCAGCTCGCGACGGAGCAGGCTGCGTTCGGTCTCGTACTGAATCGCGTCCCCGCCCGCAGGTGGCACGACGACGAAGTCGATGATGTCCGCGCGCTCCTTGCCGGGCGCCTTGCGCAGAACGCGGCCGCGGCGCTGGATGAACTGGCGGGGGTTGGAGGAACTGGACAGGAGGTAGGCGGTCCGGGAGGCCGGGACGTCCACGCCTTCGTCCAGGCAGCGCATGGAGGAAATGACCTGGAGTTCGTTGTTCTCGAAGCGGCGCAGGATGTCCAGGCGGGCCGAGCGCTTCGTCTCCGAGGTGTAGCGGGCAGCCGGCATGTGCAGCTCGTTACCGACCATTTCCATGACCTGGTCAATCTGGCGCGGGCCGTCGGTGCCGTATTCGTAGAGGAGGGGGTGCTTGCCCTCGGCGCAGTAGATCAGCTGGTGGCTGGTGTCCCGGCGCCTCTCGATCTCCGCGTGGAGGATCTCTAGCTTGCCGCGGGCGTGGCCGATGATGTCGGCGCGCTTCTTCAGAAGTCGGCCGAGCGGGCTGTCCCGGTCGGCGGTCTCCTTCAGGTCTGAGCCGGCCGCGATCAGACGGGCGATCTTCGCGCTGGTCTCTGCGTACAGCTCCGCTTCTTCGTCGTCCAGCTCCACGAGGATGGGCGTGTACGTGTAGCGGCACAGGGCGCCGCGGCGGATGGCTTCGCCGATTCCCATCTCGAAGACAACTCGGTCGAAGTAGTCGGTGAGGGCGTCGGTGCCCTCCTCATCGAACCAGCGTTCCGGGGTGGCGGAGAGACCGAGGCGGTACTGGGCCTTCTCCGGAAGACGGGTACGCAAGTGCGCGGCGCCGAGGTTGTGGGCCTCGTCCGCGATGAGGAGGAGGTGCCCCCAGTAGGAGCTGAGCAGGTTCTGGAAGGCGTCGCCGCCGAAGGTGGCGTTGGTGGTGACGATGACGCCGCCTCGAGTACCGCCGAGGGCGATGTTCTGGAGCAGGCTGTGAGCACGCGGGGACCATTTGCTGGTCGCCTCGTAGGCTCGCAACGGTGTCACGCCGAACCACTCGATGTCCTTGGCCCATTGGTCGACCAAATGCTGGTACGGGGCCACGACGACGGTGAGGAGTGCGGCGGACGCATCGTTCTTCCGAAGGAGCGTGCCGAGCTGGGAGGCAGCGGAAAGTGCGGTCAGGGTCTTGCCTGTGCCTGTGGCCATGCGGAGGATGCCTCGGCACTGGTTGCGGAACCAGTTCTGGACAGCTTCCTTCTGGTAGTCGCGAACCTTCAGGCTGGGCGGGATCGCAAGCATGCCAGGAGAAGGCAGCGGCGTGGTGCGGATGGGGGTTCCGCCGGTCGGGAGGTCGTCCAGGTCGTACTGGTCGGCGGTGGCCCGGGCGCTGCGCTCGACGATCACCTGGGCGGCCTCGGTGAATGGGATGACGCGCAGCATCTGCGTGCGGTTCTCCCAGAGGTCATCGAAGTCCTTGCAAATGCGGGCGGCCCGGCGTGTATCGCTCGGATCCCAGCTCCGGTAGACCTCGATGGCCTCGAAGTTACCGACGAGACCGGAGCGGGTCTCGTTGGCGCTGCCCTTGAAGGCGATGACGTCTCGGCCGTCCCGAAAGACACCGATCTTCTCGTGGTACATGCCGACGCGGCCACGCTCTTCGACATAGGCCAGCTTGAAATCGACTCGGTTCTCGGCGACCAGTTGTCCGAGCTTGCCGAGACCGCGGGCTGCCCGCGCGTCCTCGACCGCCTGCTCTAGGTCCCGGAGGGCAGCACGCTGGAGGACTTCGCGCAGCTCGTAGCCGTCCTCAATGTCCTTGATGTCGGCAGGCTCAAGGTAGGGGGAGGCGATGATTCGCATCGTGCCGCCGCGCGTGGTGAACTCGTCGATTCCCTGCCCAAGCGTGGCGATCACGGACGCAGCGAAGTAGCCCACGGCCCGGTCGTAGGCGGTGGATGCGGCAAGGGCAGGCAGGTAGAAGTCCTCGACAAGGTTGTTGCGGTCGCTGCGGTAGTCGGACTCCGCACCGCAGGCGCGGAGGAAAGGGGAAGCGGTCATCAAATCAACCCCAGGTGGTCCATGAGGTCGTCCACGTCGGGGGCCTCGTCGACGGGGCGGGGCTGCTGCCCGGCCGACGATTCGGTCTCAGAGGTGCGGGCTGCGGGGACAGCTGTTTCCTCGGAGCCAGTGTCCAGGTCTTCACCTATACGGCGAACGATCCCCCCGCGTGCGGTGAATGGCGCAATGGACATGGCGGCCCGCAGGCTGGACTCCTTGATCTCGAAGTCTCGGCGGAGAATCGCCACGACCTTGTCTGCCTCAACCTGGCCGCCGTGCGCATCAACCATGTCAGAGATCAGTTCTTTGATCGGCTTGTACACCGGGAGGTGCCACTCGGTCAGCGCCCACTGGTTCCGCTGGCTTCGGCTGAAGCGGGCATCCCCTTCGATCTGCTGCCGGAGATACTGGATCCCGATGGTGACGCCCGTGCGCTCCTTCAGCTCCTCGGCAGTCAGCGGGGTCTCCGCCTCGCGCAAGGCGGCCTCCACCTTGTTGAGGCGCTCGCGCTCACGCTCACGCTGAAGCCCGCCGTGCGAGCCGACGCCGCCGGCAGAGCCGGTTGTCGAAGCGGACGCTTCTTCTTCTCGGGAGGAAAGCCCCTGGGGCCGGATGGCTGCAGCGGAGGGTGCAGTCATGTCGGAACCGTCCTGGAGGCGCCAGGCCCCCCTGGCCGTGATCGCGAAGCGTGCATCCGTGAACAGCGCCTCTGTCACTTCTCCCTGTGGCACGACTCCGTCCAGTGCACCCTCGATGAGCGAGGTGCTCATGCCCTCAGCGCAGCCTTCGAGGAGCTGCGCGATGAGGTCTCCGGGCGACGCCTCCAGACCCGCTCCGCTGGCATCCGCCAGCCTGCCTGTAAGGGGAATGAACCCGTCACTCTCTGCTTCCTTGCTTTTGACTTCTTCGGTCGCACTCGAAGGACTATTACCCTCCCTAGCATTGTGTTCGGCGGAGGTTTCTTCGCCTCGCACTGCCCGCCGCCGCTCCGAATCGGTGGAGCGATCCGGCACAACCCAGCCTTCACCCGCCGTGAAGGTGGCGTCGCGGAGCATGCGCGATACAACTCCAAGCTCGCCGTCCGCCGTCTCCGCCTCACCGAGGAGGTCACCGAGAGTAATAATGCTCTCGCCGCTTTTATCTACTAGGAGGACGGACAGCCGCTCGACCAGCTCGAATAGCCCACTAAAGACGACAGCGGTCTCAGTCGGCTGGGGCTTGGAGCGAGTCGACGAGATCTGGTTGCCCTCACAGCCAAGACCGCAGTGGATCAGCCACTGACGCAGGGTGTCGAGATCGCTGGGGACAGGCACCTGGCGTGCGTCGAGAAGAGCGGCGGCTGTCGACAGGCTCATCACCTCGTCGACATCAAGATCAAGGGCTCTCACCGTGGCGGCGCCACACTCTTCCAGGCTGTCCATGAAGATCCACTGTCCAGTCGGGGAGGTGGTTGCGTCCAGCCAGCGCATGCCGGTGAACAGGCGGAGGACGGTGAGCCTGTCCCCAATGTTCTCGCCAAGCCAGGCGTGGCGGTCCAGAAACGAACTGACGAGGCAAGGTTTCCGCAGGGCAAGCTCCGCCTGCTCTATCCAGGCACGGAGTATCGAATCCCCCTCGACACTGCGGTTGAACTCGTCCATGAGGAAGTTCCGGCACTGCCGCGCAGTCTCCCGAAGAAGGGCATGCTGAGAAGCAAGTTCGCCCAGCGGAACCGGAGCCTCTGCGCAGAAGTGCTGCAGGACGAGGTCCCGGTTGAAGCTGCTGAGCCCCTTGTACCAACGGTCGAATGCGTTCATGGCCTTCAGAGGTAGGGGTGGACGATGGTCAGCGTGCTGGGAGCAGCGCCTCATCCAAGCGGCGATCGGGTTGCCGGCCACCGCGCGTTAAAGGCGTCATCGGGTTGTTCGTTCAGCGCACCCCTGTGCCTCTCCCTCCCTCCTGGTACACCAGCGATAGCGCTGATGCTTCCAACCGTACGGGCGACGACTTGAACTGATCCATTGTTCCCTGAACTGCAGCAGACGCGGAACGGCGGCCGCAGTCCTACAGCCTTACGCCCGCTCCCTGCGCGGGGCACACCCCGGGCAGGGAGCGCGGCATGGGTGATCTAGTCGAAGAATGGGCAACGAGACTGGCGGCAACCGAACTCAGTCCCGCGCTCCCAAGCCGGTGGGTGCATACACAGGGAGTGGCGGAACGTGCGACCGAGATCGGACAGGCCCTCGGCAAGGACGCCGGACTGCTCGTCGCCACCGCCACACTGCACGATGTCAGGTACGCGCCGTGCCTGGCCATGACCGGGTTCCATCCGCTGGGCGGGGCCCGCCCGGTTCCTTCGCGACGAGAACGGAGCCGACGAGCGGCTGGGCTGGGCGCGAGCCACTGGTTTGCGCTCCTGGAGGCCGAGGAGCGGGGCTACGGGAGGAGCTCTCGAGCGAGTTCCCCCTTGTTGGAGGGGCCGCTGCTTAGTAGAAGCGCGCGGCTACTGCGACATAACGACCACGCCCGACGGCGGCCGGACCACCGCGGAGGTGGCGTGCCGCCGCTGGAGTGCGGGGGGCAGGAGGCGGCCTCGCTGGTGGAGGACGGCCATGGGGTGGCCGGCTGCGGCCTTGGTAGGCGGCGCGCAGGTGTCCGGCGGCCTGGAGGGCAGCAGCGGCCTGCTGCGCGTGCTCTTTCTTTCCGTGCCAGGCCGCGGCAGCGGTGACGAGGAAGAACACCATGTCGATCAGCATCGCTGTGCTCGCCCCGTCCTCCCCGCGGCCGAGGGCCGGTCCGCCGTGGACGAGGTCACGGGCGGCTTGGCGGAGGGCGCGGTCGTGTCCGCGGGCGGCCCGGACGTGGGAGCGGGAGGCCCGCTCGAACGAGGCGGCCGCGTCACCGAGGTGGTGTGGGGTCAGGCCGGTCGGGGTGATGGCCGTGCTGGAGGTAGAAGCACCCGACCTCGGTGATCTCTGCCTGCCATCTCTCGCCCTCCTAGGGCATGGCGATGTGGCCCCGTTCCTTCAGGGCTCGGGCTGTGAGGGCGAGTTCGGGGGTCTCCGACGTGACAGGTTCGACGCCCTCCCCGATCCGGGTCAGGAGGGCAAGCTGGCGATCGTTGAGCGGTGACCAACGGTGCATGGTCTCGGTGGTACCGGCCTCGTCAGCCTCGCACAAGCGGAATCATGATTCGGCTGGAAATCATCGCATTAGCTGACGCTGCGTCGGGGAGAGATGAGCGAGTCATCACCGACAGTGAAGAGGGGGTTGCATGCGGCGGAGGGCCGAGACGGACAAGGCACTCAGTCAACTCGACGTCATTCGGCGCACACTTGAGGACCCTGCTACGGGCCTGAGTGCGCTCTACGTGACGGTGGACCAGACACGCCAGAAGGTCCTCGAAGCAGTGGCGCAAGGCACGTTGGGCCTGCGCGAGGAGAACCGCGAGCTCAGGCGGCGGCAGGAACGGATGCTCACCGACCTGGCGGAGGCGCGGAGCGGTCTGGAGGCCCTGAGCCGACGCCTGGAAGAGAGCATCCAGGCGGTACCGCTGGTGTCGCCCGAGGCGGCGAGCCCCTTGGTTGCCGGCGCCCCGGCCACCACCGGGTCCGTTGTGCAGCCGCCCGCTGGACCGGACCCAGCCGAGCCCGAGGTACTCGGAGAGCCGGCCGAGCTGACCGAACGATCCGACGGAAAGGAACCCCGCGTGCTGGAAGAAGTCCGCAATGCCCACGGTCATGGGAACACGGCGGCAAAGCCGGAAACCGTGCCGCACCTGACCCCTGTCGCGGAGCCGGTCCAGGAGCCCGCTCAGGCTGACCAGGAGGACCAGCGCGCCCACCTGCGGTGCCTCCTGTCGGCTGCTGCGATAGCCTCCGCGATGCTGATCTGTCACCGGGAGACGTGGGACTTCATCGCGGAGCACACCAGCGGGCACACCCACTTCCGGCTCCCCGAGCGGATCGACGACGCGGATGGCGGCCGGGTCGAGGCATCCCTCTCGGGAAGGTCTCTGCTCGCCGTGCTCACCACGATGTGGAAGGTGACCCGGGAACACGAGGGCGGCGCAACGTCGCCTGGTGATGGAGGCCAGGACCTGGCCACGTGGGCGCTCGCCGCAGCCGTCTACCGCAGGACGGCTCTCGCGGTCGACCGCGTGACGCATCTGGCCGAGAAGGAGAACGGCCCCGCGTTGATCGTCCTCGACGACCGGAGTGCGCGCACGACTGCCCCGGAAGACGGCGCCGCTGCCTGACCGGCTCCCCGTGGGATCCGGATCCGGAGGTCGGCTCCCCGTTGGCTCCCAAGACAGGTGCAAACGCCAGTCAGGGGCCTGATCCACCGAGTGGATCAGGCCCCTGACCTGGTCTTACGAAGTCGGGGTGGCGGGATTTGAACCCACGACCTCTTCGTCCCGAACGAAGCGCGCTGCCAAGCTGCGCTACACCCCGATCGCCGCCTTGCAGCGTGTGCTGTCCTGGCGACATCGATTACTTTAGCGGACCCGCGGCCTGAGACGAAATCCGGTTTTCATCGGCCGGGCACGGGGCGAGCGGGGACGCCGGGCGGTGGCGGTCCGCCGCGACCAGGGCGAGGCCGAGGGCGTAGAAGAAGATGCCCAGGACCAGCGCGTTCAGGGCCACGCGGGCGTAGCCGTACTGGGCCACGTCGATGAAGGGGTACGTGTACCGGGCCTTCGCTCCGGGGGCCAGCAGGGCGCCGCGGACCAGCGCGAAGGTCACGTACGCGAGCGGGTACGCCAACCACTGGAGGGCGTGTCGCGGGCGCAGGGTGCCCGGGGCGGTCAGGACGAGGAAGTCCAGGACCGCGCCGATGGGGGTGACCGTGTGCAGGAGCTGGTTGGCGACGGCCTTCGCGCCGGTCAGCTCGTTCAGCTGCGCCAGCACGTTGAAGGGGCTCGACGCGTTGGCGAGGACCAGGTGGAAGACCAGCCCGGTGATCAGGATGAAGAGCAGCACGCCACCCCGGTAGAGGGGGGCGACGTCCGGGCGGTGCTGCCAGGCGCGGGCGGCGGAGAGCGAGAAGACGACCGCGACCGCGATGTTCGTCCAGACGGTGAAGAAGCTCAGGACGACGGGGGCGCTGCCGTGGGTGAGCTCGATGGCGACCCCCACCACGGCCGCGCCGGCGATCAGGGCGCGGAAGACCGCCTGGACGACGTACGTCGGTGAGGTCATCGCATCAACGTACCGGGGGACGGTGCGGAACCCTTACGCCTTGGGGGTGAGCGTCAGGAGTGTCGCCTCCGGCGGGCACGCGAAGCGCACCGGGGTGAACCGGTTGGTGCCGCAGCCCGCCGAGACGTGCAGGTACGAGCGCTGCCCGGCCGCGTCGTAGGTGGACAGGCCCTTCACCCGCTTGGTGTCCAGATCGCAGTTGGTGACGAGGGCCCCGTAGAAGGGGATGCACAGCTGCCCGCCGTGCGTGTGGCCGGCGAGGATCAGCGGGTAGCGGTCCGCCGTGAAGGCCTCGAGGACGCGCAGGTAGGGGGCGTGCACCACGGCGACCGAGAAGTCGGCGTCGGTTTCCGGGCCGCCCGCGACCCGCTCGTACCGGTCGCGCTTGATGTGCGGGTCGTCCAGGCCGGTGAAGGCCAGCTCCATGCCGTCCAGCTTCAGCCGCGCCCGGGTGTTGGTGAGGTTCATCCACCCGGCCGCGTCGAAGGCGTCCCGCATCTCCTCCCACGGGTTGTGGACGGCGCCGACGACCGGCTTGTTGCCGTTCAGCCCGTGCCGGCCCTGGGCCTTCTCGATCAGGTAGCGCCCGGGGTTGCGCAGCCGGGGCCCGTAGTAGTCGTTCGACCCGAAGACGTACACGCCGGGGAAGGACATCAGCGGACCGAGGGCGTCGAGCACCTCGGGGATGCCCTCGGTGTCGGAGAGGTTGTCGCCGGTGTTCACGACGAAGTCGGGGCGCAGCCCGGCCAGCGACTGCAACCAGGCGCGCTTCTTGCGCTGCCCGCGGACCATGTGGATGTCCGAGACCTGCAGTATGCGCAGTGGGCGCATCCCCTGCGGGAGGACCGGGACCGTCACCCGGCGCAGGCGGAAGGACCGCGCCTCGAAACCGGCGGCATAGGCCACACCCGCGGCCCCGACCGCAGCGATTCCGGCAGCCGCCTTCAGGGGTACTCCGTAACGCGCACGCATGGGGCCATCGTCGCAGACGCGGAAAACGGGTGGGCGCCACCGCCCCCGTACCTGGCAGACTCATTGCATGACCACGCTCAAGGCCAAGCTCCAGGAAGACCTCACGACCGCCATCAGGGAGCGGAACGAGCTGCACTCGTCCACCCTGCGGCTGACCCTCTCCGCCATCACCAACCAGGAGGTCGCGGGCAAGGAAGCCCGTGTGCTCTCCGACGAGGAAGTCCTCAAGGTGATCGCCAAGGAGGCGAAGAAGCGCCGCGAGGCCGCGGAGGCCTTCGCGCAGGGCGGCCGGGCCGAGCAGGCCGCGCGCGAGACCGCGGAGGGCGAGTTCCTCGACACCTACCTGCCCAAGCAGCTCGGTGACGACGAGCTCGACGCGATCGTGGCGCAGGCCGTCGAGGAGGCCAAGGCCGCGGGCGCCGAGGGGCCGCGCGCCATGGGCGCCGTCATGAAGATCGTGAACCCGAAGGTCGCGGGTCTCGCGGAGGGCGGACGTGTCGCCGCCGCCGTGAAGAAGCACCTGTCCTAGCAGTACGAAGAGGGAGGGCCCCCGCCGCATCCGACTCCGGATCCGGCGGGGGCCCTCCCCCTTTCCGTGCTGCCGCGCGCCGCCTAGTCGCGGCCGCCGATGACGCCCGGCGGGAGCGTGATCCCGCCGAGCGGGTCGTTGCCGCCGGGGCCGCCCGCGCCGCCGTCGGCTCCGGCGGCCGTCGCCCCGCCGGGCTGTCCGTCGCCGGGCTTGTTGTCGCCGCGGCCGGGCTTGCCGGGCCGGTTCGGCTTGCCCGTGCCGGGCTTGCTGCCGCCGGCGACGGGGCTCGAAGCGTCGGGGATGTTGACCGAGACGAAGCTCTGGGCCTCGCGTCCGGAGAGCGCGCCCGAGACCGCCTGCTTCCAGATCGGGCCGGGCAGGCCACCGCCGAAGACCTTGTCGTAGTACTGGCCGCCGATGGTGATGTTCTCCATCGACACCTGCTTGGTGCCGCCGGAGCCGACCCAGGTCGCGCCGGACATGTTCGGGGTGTAGCCGACGAACCAGGCGTTGTAGCGGTTGTCGGTGGTACCGGTCTTGCCCGCGCTCTGCCGGTCGGTCAGACCCGCCTGCTGGCCGGTGCCGGAGTCGACCACGCCGAGCAGCAGCGAGTTGATGGTGTCGGCGGTCTTCTCGCTCATCGCGCGGTCGCACTTGGACTTCGGGACCGTCAGCGCCTTGCCGTGCGCGTCGGTGATCGACTCGATGGCGACCGGGGTGCAGTACACGCCCCGGTTGGCGAAGGTGGCGTACGCGTTGGCCATGGTCAGCGGGGACATGCCCTCGGTGCCGAGCGCGATGGACGGGACCTCGGGGAGCTTGGCGCCGTTGGCCGGGATCACGCCGATCTTGGTGGCCATCTCGGTGACGGGGCACACGCCGATCTCGGAGATCATCTCCACGAAGTAGGTGTTGACCGACTTGGCCATCGCCTCCTTCATCCCGTACGGGCCGACCTCGGACTCGCTCTCGTTCTCCACGTGCGCCTTGGGCCGTTCGAGGTTGAGCCAGGGCTTGTCGCCGCAGGTCTGCACCGGGCTCGGGTAGTCCATCTCGTACGGGGACTGGTACGTCTTCGTCGGCGGCAGCCCACGCTCTATGGCGGACGCGGCGACGATGGCCTTGAAGGTGGAACCGGTCGGGAAGCCGAAGTTCGAGCCGCCCATCTTCTTGTCCACCGAGAAGTTGATCTGGGTCTCGTTCTTGGCGAAGCCGTACGGCTTGGACTGCCCCATGGCGAGGACCCGCCCGGTGCCGGGCTGGACGAGGGTGACGGCCGTCGCGACCTTGTCGTCCTGGTCCACGTGGTCCTTGATGGACTCGTTGACCGAGTCCTGCGACTGCGGGTCCAGGGTCGTACGGACCGTCAGGCCGCCCTGGTTCCAGACCTTCGCGCGCTCCTCGCGGGTCTTGCCGAAGGCGGCGTCGTCGAGGAAGGAGTTCCGTACGTAGTCGCAGAAGAACCCGGCGCCCTTGACCGCGGTGATGCAGCCGTTCTTCGGCTTGGTCACCTTCAGCACGACCGGCTTGGCCTTCGCCGCGTCCGCCTCCGTCTGGGAGATGTCCTTGATGTCGGCCATCCGCTGGAGGACGAGGTTGCGGCGCTTGGTCGCCTCGGTCACGTCGTTGACCGGGTCGAACCGGCTCGGCGACTGGACGACGCCCGCCAGCAGCGCGGACTCCTCCAGGGTCAGGTCCTTGGCCGGCTTGCTGAAGTAGCGCTGGGCCGCGGACTCGATGCCGTAGGCCTGCTGGCCGAAGAACGTGATGTTGAGGTAGTTCTCGAGGATCTTCTTCTTCCCGAGCTCCTCCTCGACCTGGATCGCGTACTTCAGCTCGCGGATCTTGCGCCCGAGGCTCTTCTCCTGGGCCTCGCGCACCTTGGTCTCGTCGTCACCGGCCTCTTCGACGAAGACGTTCTTCACGTACTGCTGGGTGAGCGTCGAGGCGCCCTGCGCCGCGCCGCCCTCCTGCGCGTTGCGGTTGACCGCGCGCAGGATGCCCTTGAGGTCGACCGCACCGTGCTCGTAGAAACGCGAGTCCTCGATGGCGACGATCGCCTTCTGCATGTACGGGGAGATCGCCGTGAGCGGGACGACCTGCCGGTCGCGCGAATAGACGGTGGCGATCAAGCCACCTTCGGCGTCCAGAATCGTGGTCCGCTGGCTCAGCGGCGGAGTCTTGAGATTGGCCGGGATCTCATCGAATCCCTCGACCGTGCCCTTGGCCGCGAGCCCCAGGGCACCCGCTGCCGGAATCGCCATGCCGGCCAGCACCACTCCGGAGAGAACGGACACACCGAGGAACTTGGCGGCCTGCTGGCTCCCCGTGAGCCCGCCGCCCGAGCGCTTCTTTCCCATGGAGGGCAGCCTACGTTCTGATTCGCCGGACACACGCGAATGCCTTGGCCTAAGCTGACCCCAACTGTCACAGCAGTCCGGCGGGACATCAACCCCTCGGCTTGATTTTCACCCTTCCCGAATGGGGTGGACTCATGTCCGAATCTCACTCCCCGCCGTGACGGCGCCCTCGTGATGCCCCGCCGATTTCATCCGAATCGCCGGAATGGTCGGGCATGTCGCCGGATCACTCCGTCGGGTGATCTGCCGCTTACCCATAGTCCGTTCGGACCATTCAAGATTGGGCCCGTCGGGGGTGTTGCACTGTGCTCGCCTTCCGTAACGTCCTCAACTGGCAGCGGTGAATATGCCGCTACCGCCGTGGGGGAGCCTCGATTCGGGAGAGGACGGCGCCGGGATGGGCTGGGTTACCGACTGGAGTGCGCAGGCAGCCTGCCGCACTACCGATCCGGATGAACTGTTCGTTCAAGGAGCGGCACAGAACAGGGCCAAGGCGGTGTGCACCGGATGTCCGGTGCGGACCGAGTGCCTGGCCGATGCGCTCGACAATCGCGTCGAATTCGGCGTGTGGGGCGGAATGACCGAGCGGGAACGACGTGCGCTGTTGCGCCGGCGTCCCACCGTCACCTCGTGGCGACGGCTGCTCGAAACCGCCCGCACGGAGTACGAGCGCAGCACGGGCATCCTCACCATGGATGCAGACGCGGAGATCGACGTTCCGTACGAGACGTACGCGGCAGCCGGGTAGACCACACGGCCACCACGTCGTACGAACGCCTACGCTCCGGCCGGAACCCCGGCCGCGAGTCGCTCTCCGATGGCCCGCAGCCCGGCGAGGTCGTGCACATCGCCGGGCAGGGCGGCCACTTCGGCCACCGCCACTTCGGGGTGCAGTGAGGTGAAGCGATCGCGTGTGCGCTGCTCACGCGCGATCACCTGCATCCTCTCCGCGTGCAGGCGCAGCAGTCCCGCGGTGATGCCGTCCACGACGGCCGAACTGTCGGACGGGTGGGTCACGTTGCCCGGATCGTCGTTGTCGGTTTCGGGGGAGTCGTCGTCGGCCGGGTCACGAAGTCCAGCTTTCCCGGACTCCTGATCGACAATGCCGCCGTCTTCAAGATTCTCCGCGGCGGCCAACGCCCGTTCCGCGGACAGCCGGTCGGCGCCACTGCCGTGCACCCGGTTCAGTACGAGACCGGCCAGCGGCATCTTCTCCGCGGCCAGCCGCTCCACGAAGTACGCGGCCTCGCGCAGGGCGTCCGGTTCGGGCGCGGCGACCACGAGGAAGGCCGTACCGGGAGCCTGGAGCAGCCGGAAGGTCGCGTCCGCGCGGGTCCGGAAGCCGCCGAACATCGTGTCCATCGCGGCCACGAAGGTCTGTACGTCCTTCAGCAGCGAGGCGCCCATCAGCTTGCTGAGGGTGCCCGTCATGATCGACATGCCGACGTTGAGGAACTTCATCCCCGCCCGGCCGCCCACCTTCGCCGGAGCCATCAGCACCCGGATGAACTTCCCGTCCAGGAAGGACCCGAGGCGCTTCGGCGCGTCGAGGAAGTCCAGCGCCGACCGGCTCGGCGGGGTGTCCACGATGATCAGGTCCCAGTCGTCCCGGGCCCGCAGCTGCCCCAGCTTCTCCATCGCCATGTACTCCTGCGTGCCCGCGAAGCCGGCCGACAGGGACTGGTAGAAGGGGTTGGCGAGGATGGCCCGGGCCCGCTCGCCGTCCGCGTGCGCCTCGACGATCTCGTCGAAGGTCCGCTTCATGTCCAGCATCATGGCGTGCAGTCCGCCGCCGTCGGCGCCCACGCCGCCGACCTCGCGCGGGGTGTTGTCCAGCGAGTCGATCCCCATCGACTGCGCGAGCCGCCGCGCCGGGTCGATGGTCAGCACGACCGCCTTCCGCCCGCGCTCGGCCGCCCGTACGCCGAGCGCCGCGGCCGTCGTGGTCTTGCCGACCCCGCCCGCGCCGCAGCACACGATGATCCGCGTCCCCGGGTCGTCGAGCAGTCCGTCGACCGCCAGCCGCGGCGGAGAGTCCAGCCCCACGGTGTCCACCCCCTCGCTCATTCGCCCACCGACTGCTTGCGCAGTTCCTTGGCCAGCTCGTACAGCCCCGCCAGGTCCATCCCCGCGCCGAGCAGCGGGAGTTCGTACGTCGGCATGCCCAGGTTCCCCAGTACGACGCGCTGCTCGCGCTCCAGCTCCACCCGGCTCGCGTGTTCGGCGGCCTGCGTGAGCAGCGGTTCCACCAGCCGCTCGGCGAGCCCGCCGCGGCGCGCGCCGCCGAGCCCCGCGCGGGACAGCGCCCGGGCGAGCCCGGCGCGGTGGTCCTCGGCGGCGGAGCGCAGGGTGTCCTCGTCCAGATGGTGCGGGCGCACCATGTTCACGACGACGCGCCCGACGGGCAGCCCGGCCGCGCGCAGTTCCTCGATCCCGTCCGCGGTCTCCTGGACGGGCATCTCCTCCAGCAGGGTGACCAGGTGGACGGCCGTCTCGGGGGACTTGAGCACCTTCATGACGGCCTGCGCCTGGTTGTGGATCGGCCCGAACCGGGCCAGGCCCGCCACCTCGTCGTTGACGTTCAGGAAGCGGGTGATCCGCCCGGTCGGCGGCGCGTCCATGACCACGTGGTCGTAGACGAACCGGCCGGCCCGGTCCTTGCGCCGCACCGCCTCGCAGGCCTTGCCCGTCAGCAGCACGTCGCGCAGTCCCGGGGCGATGGTCGTGGCGAAGTCGATGGCGCCGAGCTTCTTGAGCGCGCGCCCGGCCGAGCCGAGCTTGTAGAACATCTGGAGGTAGTCCAGCAGTGCGCGTTCGGCGTCGATGGCGAGGGCGAAGACCTCGCCGCTGCCACCGGGCGCCACCGCGATCTTGCGCTCCTCGTAGGGGAGCGCCTCCGTACCGAAGAGCTGTGCGATGCCCTGCCTGCCCTCGACCTCCACGAGAAGAGTCCGCTTGCCCTCGCGTGCGAGGGCGAGCGCGAGTGCCGCGGCGACCGTGGTCTTGCCGGTGCCGCCCTTGCCGCTGACCACCTGGAGCCTGCTCACAGCGTCCGAGCCTAATTCCTTCGCCCCGGACCGCAGGCACTACCCTCGCTCCCATGACCAAGAAGTTCGAATACGCGACGGTCCCGCTGCTGGTCCACGCCACCAAGCAGATCCTGGACACCTGGGGCGAGGACGGCTGGGAGCTCGTCCAGGTCGTGCCCGGGCCGAACAACCCCGAGCAGCTCGTGGCCTACCTCAAGCGGGAGAAGGCATGAGCGCCGTCGAAGCGAGGCTGGCCGAGCTCGGCCTGACCCTTCCCGAGGTCGTCCCGCCGCTGGCCGCGTACCAGCCGGCCGTGCGGTCGGGCGCGTACGTCTTCACCGCGGGCCAGCTCCCGATGGTCAAGGGCAGCATGCCGATCACCGGCAAGGTCGGCGCCGAGGTCTCGGCGGAGCAGGCCAAGGAGCTCGCGGCCACGTGCGCGCTGAACGCCCTGGCCGCCGTCAAGTCGGTCATCGGTGACCTCGACAAGATCGCGCGCGTCGTGAAGGTCGTCGGCTTCGTCGCCTCGGCCCCCGACTTCACCGCCCAGCCGGGCGTGCTGAACGGCGCGAGCGAGCTGCTGGGCGCCGTCCTCGGCGACAAGGGCGTGCACGCCCGCAGCGCCGTCGGTGTGGCGGTCCTGCCGCTGGACGCGCCGGTCGAGGTCGAGATCCAGGTCGAACTGGTCGCCGGAGCCTGACCCCCTCCGGGGAGGTTCCCGAGCCCGGTCGTACGCCCCCGCGGTGTGCGCCCGGGCTCGCCGCCGTTCCGGGGGCTCCGCCCCCGCGCCTCAAACGCCGGCGGGGCTGGATCTTCCAGCTCCGGCCGGGCGAAACCCAGCCCCTCCGGCGCTTGAGGAGCCGGGTCCGGGGCGGAGCCCCCGGGGCCCCGCGCGGCGGTAGGCCCTCGAACATCGGGCCGGATGGTCGTAGCATCCCGCCATGCCGAATCAGCAGCAGGCGCAGCCCACCCCGCCCCCCGCCGGAGGCCAGTGGTACCCCCCTGAGTGGCCCGACCGCATCCGCGCGCTCGCGGCCGGTTCCCTCGTCCCGGTGGAACCGAAGCGCGCCGCCACCGTCATGCTGCTGCGCGACACCCCCGCCGGCCCGACCGTGCACATGCTGCGCCGACGGGCTTCCATGGCCTTCGCCGGAGGCGCGTACGCCTATCCCGGCGGCGGGGTCGACCCCCGCGACGAGGAGCACCAGGTCGGCTGGGCCGGGCCCAGCCGGGCCGCATGGGCCGAGCGGCTCGGCACGGACACCCGTACCGCCCAGGCCATCGTCTGCGGAGCCGTACGGGAGACCTTCGAGGAGGCCGGCGTCCTGCTCGCCGGGGTGAGCGAGGACACCGTCGTCGGGGACACCACCGGCGACGACTGGGAGGCCGACCGTGAGGCCCTCGTGGCGCGGGAGCTGTCCTTCGCCGAGTTCCTCGACCGCCGCGGCCTGCGGCTCCGCTCCGACCTGCTCGGGGCGTGGGCGCGCTGGATCACCCCGGAGTTCGAGCAGCGCCGCTATGACACGTGGTTCTTCGTCGCCGCCCTCCCGGAGGGCCAGCGCACCCGCAACGCCTCCACCGAGGCCGACCGGACCGTCTGGATCCGCCCGGCCGACGCGGCCGCCGGATACGACAAGGGCGAGCTGCTGATGATGCCGCCCACCATCTCCACCCTGCGCTCCCTGGAGCCGTACGGGAGCGCCGCGGACGCCCTCGCGGCGGCGGGCGGCAAGGACCTCGCCCCGGTGCTGGCCCGTGCGTCGATGGAGGGCGGCGAGCTGGTCCTGAGCTGGCCGGGCCACGACGAGTTCACCAAGCGCGTCGGCCTCGGCCCCGCCGACAGCCCGGCCGACCGCCCGGCCGCCAGCCCGGCCGACCGTCCCGGGAGCGCCGGATGACCGCCGCCGGCGCGCTGCCCGGACAGCCCCGCGGAGTGGTCTCCTCCGGGCCCGCGACCGCCCGTGCCGTGAACGTCCTGGCCCCCAACGCCTCCGCGATGACCCTGGACGGCACCAACACCTGGCTGCTCTCCGAGCCCGACTCCGACCTGGCCGTCGTCATCGACCCGGGTCCGCTGGACGACAGGCACCTGCGTGCCGTCATCGCCGCCGCCGAGCAGGCGGGCAAGCGGATCGCCCTCACCCTGCTCACGCACGGCCACCCCGACCACGCCGAGGGCGCCGGCCGCTTCGCCGAGCTCACCGGCACCAAGGTCCGCGCACTGGACCCGGCGCTGCGCCTCGGCGACGAGGGCCTCGGGGCCGGGGACGTGATCCGCACCGGCGGGCTGGAGCTGCGCGTGGTCCCGACCCCCGGGCACACCAGCGACTCGCTCTGCTTCCACCTCCCGGCCGACCGGGCGGTGCTGACCGGCGACACGGTCCTCGGCCGCGGCACGACCGTCGTCGCCCATCCCGACGGCCGTCTGGGTGACTACCTGGACTCCCTGCGCCGGCTGCGCTCGCTCACCGTCGACGACGGCGTGCACACCGTCCTGCCGGGCCACGGGCCGGTGCTGGAGGACGCGCAGGGCGCCGTGGAGTTCTACCTGGCCCACCGGGCGCACCGGCTCGCGCAGGTCGAGACCGCCGTGGAGAACGGCTTCGTCACCCCAGAGGCCGTGGTCCGCCACGTGTACGCGGACGTGGACCGCTCCCTGTGGCCGGCGGCGGAATGGTCGGTCCGGGCGCAGCTGGAGTACCTCCAGGAGCACGGCCTGATCCCCGGCGGCCCGGAGCTCTAGGTGTTCTGTCCCGGGAGGTTGTGGACGAGTGATGCAGGTCTCGGCTAAGAGATCTTGAAATGGGTGAGGGCCCTCTGGCCTGGTGTGGATTGCGACATCTGCACCGGCGACCAGAAAGGCCCTCGTGCCCCACCGTAATGCACCTCTGACCGAGACCGGACGTTTGCGCCTGGCCCGCTGCGTGGTCGACGACGGCTGGCCGCTCCGGCGGGCGGCTGAGCGTTTCCAGGTCTCACCGACCACGGCCCAGCGGTGGGCGGCCCGCTACCGGAGCCTGGGCGAGGCCGGCATGACAGACCGGTCCTCACGGCCGCACCACAGCGCCCGGCGGACGCCGACCCGGACCGAGCGGCGGGTCATCAAGGTCCGCCTCGCACGCCGCTGGGGACCGGCCCGCATCTCCGGACTGCTGGATGTG
>NZ_JBIAUK010000042.1:0-51378 GCF_042892775.1 Streptomyces sp. NPDC001717
GGGGCGGGGGGCGGGGGGTGGTGGGGGTCCGGGTGGGGGGCCTGGTCACCTGCGGGTGGACTACCCGCCGCCCCGGGGGGGGGCGGGGGGGGGCCCCGGGGGGGGGGGGGGGGGGGGGGCACCCCCCCCCCCCCCCCCCTTCCGGCGGTGGTACGTCAGGCCAGGCGGGCCCGGACGGTGGCGACCAGCTCGGCGACGGGCACGGCCGCCTGCTCGCCGGACTCCATGTCCTTGAGCTGGACGACGCCTTCGGCGAGGTCGCGCTCACCGGCGACCAGGGTCAGCGGCGCCCCGGACCGGTTCGCGTTCTTCATGTGGCTCTTGAGGCCCTTTGAGCCGTACGAGAAGTCGGCCGCGACACCCGCCTTGCGCAGCTCGGTGACGACACCGAAGAGCACCTTCCGGGCCTCGTCGCTCAGGGCGACCGCGAAGACGCTGGTCGCCGCGGGGATGTCCAGCTCGACACCCTCGGCCTCGAGCGCGAGCACTGTGCGGTCCACGCCCAGGGCCCAGCCCACCGACGGGAGCGCCGGTCCGCCGATCATCTCGGACAGACCGTCGTAACGGCCGCCGCCCCCCACCGCGGACTGCGAACCCAGTCCGTCGTGGACGAACTCGAAGGTGGTGCGGGTGTAGTAGTCGAGCCCGCGCACCAGCTTCTCGTCGTCCTCGAAGACCACGCCCGCGGCGGTGACCAGCTCGCGGACCTCCGAGTGGTAGGCCTTGCAGGCGTCGCACAGGTAGTCACGCAGCATCGGCGCGCCGACCAGCTGCTTCTGGACGGCCTCACGCTTGTCGTCCAGCACGCGCAGGGGGTTGATCTCAGCCCGGCGCAGCGTCTCCTCGTCCAGGTCCAGGCCGCGGAGGAATCCCTGGAGCGCCTCCCGGTAGACCGGACGGCACTCGGTGTCGCCCAGCGAGTTCAGCAGGATGCGGAAGTTGCGCAGGCCCAGCGAGCGGTACGCCTGGTCGGCCAGGATGATCATCTCGGCGTCGAGCGCCGGGTCCTCGGCGCCGATCGCCTCGGCGCCGACCTGCGAGAAGTGGCGGTAGCGACCCTTCTGCGGGCGCTCGTAGCGGTAGTACGAGCCTGAGTACCAGAGCTTGACCGGCAGGCCACCGGCCTTGTGCAGGTTGGCCTCCAGCGCCGCGCGCAGCACGGAGGCGGTGCCCTCCGGGCGCAGTGCGAGGTTCGCGCCGCCCTTGGTGGTGAGCGTGTACATCTCCTTCGTCACGATGTCGGTGGACTCACCGACACCGCGGGCGAAGAGGTCCACGTCCTCGAATCCGGGCGTCTCGACGTAGCCGTAGCCGGCCTTCCGCAGCGGGGCGGAGATGGCCTCGCGGACCGCCAGGTACTTGGCCGAGTACGGCGGGATCAGGTCGTACGTGCCCTTGGGGGCCTTGAAGGTACTCACGAAACTCTCGTCACATTCCTCGTCGTGGAGCGGCTGTCGGGTCCGCTGCCAGGCCGGCGGCGACCTCCCGCAGGTACGGGTTGGTCGCGCGCTCGCGGCCGATGGTGGTCTGGGGACCGTGGCCGGACAGCACCACGGTCGAGTCGTCGAGCGGCAGGCACACGCGGGCCAGCGACTCGAGCATCTCGGCGTGGGAGCCGCCGGGCAGGTCGGTGCGTCCGATGGAGCCGGCGAAGAGCAGGTCGCCCGAGAAGAAGACCGGCGGGACGTCGGCCAGCTCGGGCATCCGGAAGGTCACCGACCCCTTGGTATGCCCCGGCGCGTGCGCCACGGAGAAGTCCATCCCGGCCAGCTTCAGGCCGGCGCCGTCGGTCAGCTCGCGGACGTCGTCCGGCTCCCCCACGGTCAGCTCGCCCATGAGCGGCATCCCGATGGAGCGGCCCAGGGCCTTCTCCGGGTCGCTCATCATGTAGCGGTCCTCGGGGTGGATCCAGGCCGGTACGTCGTGTGCTCCGCACACCGGGACGACCGAGGCCACATGATCGATGTGGCCATGGGTCAGCACGACCGCGACGGGCTTGAGCCGATGCTTCTTCAGCGTCTCCTCGACACCCTGGGTGGCCTGGTGGCCCGGGTCGATGATGACGCACTCCTCACCGGCGGCGGGGGCGACCACGTAACAGTTGGTCCCCCAGGCCCCGGCGGGGAACCCGGCAATCAGCACGTTCGTCCTCAATCGTCGTCCGGCGGGAGCTTGCAGATCGGAATGCTGCTGATCAGAGCCTACCGGCGCCCTTCATCACACAGCCAACCCATATACGGTACGGGCTATCCCAGCCCGGACAGCGGTACCAGAGACGCACAAGGAGACGAACCCGGTGGTCACGAGCGATCAGCGGCGGCGACAGCTCGCCAGGGAGAAGTACGAGCGCCAGCAGAAGCGTCGGGCCGAGGCCCGGCAGAAGGCCCGCCGGCGGATGGCGGTGATCGGCGCGGCGGTGGCCGTGGTCGTCGCGACGCTGGTCGGCCTCATCGTGGGCGGCGTCTTCGACAGTGACAAGAAGGACACGGCGGCGGAGCCGTCGGCGAGCCCGTCCGCGGCGCCCTCGCCCAAGCAGTCCCCGTCGCCCGGGATGGCCATCGACCAGAAGGCGAAGTACACCTTCGCCCTCAAGACCAGCGCGGGCGACATCGGCTTCACCATGGACGCGGCGAAGACCCCGCAGACGGTGAACTCCTTCAAGTACCTCGCCGACAAGGGCTTCTTCGACAACACCAAGTGCCACCGCCTGACCTCCGGCGGGATCTTCGTGCTCCAGTGTGGTGACCCGCAGGGCACCGGCATGGGCGGACCCGGCTACAACATCCCGGACGAGAACCTGGACTCGCTGGGCAAGCCGAACGACCAGGGCCAGGTCGTCTACCCGGCGGGCACGGTGGCCATGGCCAACACCGGACAGCCCGGCTCGGGCGGCAGCCAGTTCTTCCTGGTCTACAAGGACAGCCCGCTGGCGCCTTCGTACACGCCCTTCGGCAAGATCGACGCGGCGGGCATGAAGGTCCTCGACGAGATCGCGAAGGCCGGTACGGTCGACGGCGGCCAGGACGGGGCGCCGAAGAACGAGGTGAAGATCGAGAAGGGCACCGTCACCCAGAACTGACGGAACGCGGCATCGGCCCGGCCGGCTTCCCCCGTACGCCGATATTCCGTCGTGCGGGATGCGGACAGCCGGCCCGGCGGTCGCCTATGTTGGCGTTGTGCAGGGCGGGCGCTGCCCGCCCCAGGAAACTGTGGACGATGCCCGGGGGTGACCCCTCAAGGGCATCAGGTGGAGGAGGCGCTGTGAGCAGCGACCCGTGGGGCCGAGTCGACGAGACGGGCACCGTGTACGTGCGTACTTCCGACGGCGAGCAGGTCGTCGGCTCGTGGCAGGCGGGCACCCCTGAGGAGGCCCTGGCCTATTTCGAGCGCAAGTACGAGGGCCTGGTGGTCGAGATCGGCCTCCTCGAAAAGCGGGTGCGGACCACTGATCTGTCCGCCAAGGACGCTCAGACGGCCATCGACCACCTGCGGACGCAGGTCGACGAGCACCACGCCGTGGGCGACCTCGACGCCCTGCGCGTACGGCTGGACAAGCTGGTCGCGACCGTGGAGTCGCGGCGCGAGGAGCGCAAGGTCCAGAAGGCCAAGCAGGCGGACGAGGCCCGTACGGCCAAGGAGGCCTTGGTCGTCGAGGCCGAGCAGCTGGCGCAGAGCGACCAGTGGCGCAGCGCCGGCGAGCGGCTGCGCGCGCTGGTGGACATCTGGAAGGGCCTGCCGCGGCTGGACCGCAAGTCGGACGACGAGCTGTGGCACCGCTTCTCGCACGCCCGCTCGGCCTTCTCCAAGCGCCGCAAGGCCCACTTCGCCTCGCTGGACGCGCAGCGTGAGGACGCGCGCAAGGTGAAGGAGAGGCTGGTCGCGGAGGCCGAGTCGCTGTCGAAGTCGACCGACTGGGGTCCGACGGCCGCCCGCTACCGCGAGCTGATGGCGGACTGGAAGGCGGCGGGCCGGGCGCAGCGCGAGGCCGAGGACGACCTGTGGAACCGTTTCCGCGGTGCGCAGGACGTGTTCTTCGCGGCCCGCGGCGAGGTGTTCGCGGAGCGCGACGCCGAGCAGACCGAGAACCTGAAGCTGAAGGAAGAGCTGGCCGAGGAGGCCGAGAAGCTCGTTCCGATCACGGACCTGAAGGCGGCCCGTGCCGCGTTCCGTTCCCTCAACGAGCGCTGGGAGGCCATCGGCCACGTGCCGCGGGACGCCCGACCGAAGGTCGAGGGCCGGATGCACGCGGTGGAGCGGGCGATCCAGGAGGCCGAGGAAGGCGAGTGGCGCCGTACGAACCCGGAGGCCCGGGCCCGTGCGGCCGGTCTGACGGGTCAGCTCCAGGCCGCGGTCGACAAGCTGCGCACGCAGATCGACGCCGCCCGCGCCGCGGGCAACAACGCGAAGGCCGACAAGCTGGCGCGTGAGCTGGAGGGCCGCCAGGCCCTGCTGGACCAGGCGATGAAGGGCCTGGAGGAGTTCGGCGGCTGACACGGCCACCGCACCTCTCGAAACGGCCCCGGCACGGATTCCCGTGCCGGGGCCGTTTCGCTTTACCGGGGGCCCGGGTCAGGGAAGGGCCCGGCTGCCGTCCTGGAGCAGGTCCAGCGCGTGTTCGAGGACCTCGCAGGCCTGGATGTGGTTGCCGGACTCCTGGAGGAGCGCGGCGAGGCGGCGGCACACCTGGACGGCCTCGGGACCGTAGAACCGGTGCGCCTGCTGGAAGGCCTGCTCCAGCACTTCCATGGCCTCCCGGGTCTGCCCGGTCTCCTCCAGCATGTCGGAGAGTTCGAGCTGGACGGCGAGCAGGTCCCCCTCGCCGTCGGGTGCCCGTTCCTGGAGGGCGAGCCGCAGCACGGGCAGTGCGTCCCGGGTGCGGCCGGCGGAGCGCAGGGTGCGGGCGAGGCCGAGTCCGGCGACGACCATGGCGGAGCGGACATCGGCCTGCAGGACGGGGCCGGCCGGGGTGCCGCCCACGGCGCGGGCCCGGTTGCGGACGAGGCGCAGGCGCCCCATGCCCATCTCCTGGGCGTGCTGGGGCAGCGGGCGGTTCTTGCCGCGCAGCCGGTGCTCCATCGTGCGGCAGAGGGTGTCGAGGTCGATCAGTTCGGGTCCCTCGCGGATCCCTTCGCGCAGGATGGTCAGCAGTTCGCCGGTGAACGCGGTGTGCCGTTCGCCGTCGGGTGCGAGTGCCACCCGGTCGCGCGGGGAGGCGGTCAGTACGTACGCGCCTTCCACGGCGGCCTGGGTGGCGAGGGCGTCCCCGCTGCCTGCGAGGGTGCTGGCGGCGCGGCCGCTGAAGCAGCAGTCGAGGATCACCACCTTGCGCCGGGCCTGGGACTCGCGCAGGGCGGACCGCAGGTGCTGGTAGGCGACGGCGGTGTAGCCGACGTGTTCGCGGGAGCCCTGGAGGGCGAGGTAGAGGTCGGCCGTCGCCGCGTCGCGCATGCCGTGTCCGGCGTAGTAGACGAACAGCGTGTCGGTGGCCTCCTCACCCGCGCGGGTCACCGGGTCCAGCAGCTCCGCGGGGTGCTGGGGGTCGAGCACGAGCACGCAGTGCTGCTCGGGCAGCCCCCAGATGGTCGTGTCGCAGAGCTCGGCGGCCAGGTCCTTCACGTTGGACTCGACGGCCGGGAGCGCTGCCAGGTGCCGGTATCCGGCGCTGCCGATGAGGACCGCCCGCGAGGCCGCCGGGTCAGGCAGTCCCGTCATGGTCCCCGTCCGCGTGCCCGCCGCCGTTCTCCAGCACCGCGACGATGCGGCGCAGGGCTTCGGGGTCGTCGGCCCCGTCCCCGGTGAGCGTGACCTCGTACGGGCCGTGGCGCACGGTGAGGGCGGGCGGGCGGCGGCGCGAGGCCTGCCACTGGAGCACGGAGAAGACCAGCGACGCGACGGACAGACCGCTGCCGACGGTCAGTTGGAGGAGGTCGAAGCCGGGTGACCCCATGGGCGTGCCGCCGGCCGCCGTCGCCGGCGCGCCGCTGCGGATCCGGCCGCGTACGGTGCGGCGGAGCGACTCGTCCTCGCCGAGCCAGGTCAGCAGCGACCGCAGTTCGGTCTCCGGACCCTGCCCCGGTCGGCGGTGATCGACCTGTAACGCGTACTCACTCATCCTCTGTGCCCCTCCCGTGTCCGTGATGCGCGGTGACCCGCGCGAAAAGCTCCAGTGCCTGTGCCGCCTTGCCCTGTCTGGCCAGGCACACGGCCTGCCAGTAGTGGCAGGCGAGGGTGGTCGGATGGCCCTGTCCCAGGGTCTCGGCGCAGAACGCGCCGAGTCCGCCGAGCCGGTCCATCGCCTCGTTCAAGCGCCCGCGCTGGATCAGGCCGACCGCCTCGCGCTGGCGGGACAGCGCGGTCTGCTCGGTCATCCGGCTGCGTACCAGGCCGCGGGTGACCTCGCTGAGGGCGACGCCGCCGCTCTCGGGCGCGGGTCGGTGGGCGGGCCGGACGTCGACCCGCTGCCAGTCGTACTCGGGCGCCCCCTCACGGGGAACCGCCGTGGTCTCGCCGTCGTCGGGCCACGGCACGGGGGCCGTCTTCGGTTTCGAGGGGAACGAGCCGGACGTCTGCCCGTCGGGGACGGGGATCTCCCGGACCGCGGTGTCTTCCTCGGGCCGGTCCTCCCGGTCGGAAGCGTGGTTGTCCCAGGGCCGGACGGCCGGGCTCGAAGGGTGGTGGTCCGGTGTGACGTCCTCGGCGTCCGCCCAGGGTCGGATCAGGGCCTCGGCCTCGTCGGCACGGGAGGTACGGGTGGCGGGGTCCAGCGCGCTGAGGGCGTGCACCGCGTCCGCGAGTCCGGGCGGGAACTCCGGTCCGGCGTCCCGCAGCGAGGGCATTCCCTCGTGGACGGCGCGGAACAGCAGCACCCCCACGTCCTCCGCGTCACCGAACGGGTCGGTGCCGGTCAGCATGAAGTACAGGCAGGCGCCGACCCCGTACACGTCGGAGGCGGGTTGGGGCGGCCAGCCCGTGATGCGTTCCGGGGCCATGTACCGGGGGGTGCCCATCAGGTCCTCGCCGGTGGCGGTGATGGCTTCCTCGTCGGTCAGCCGGGCCAGCCCGAAGTCGTACAGGACGACCCGGCCGTCGGCGGTGACCCGGATGTTGGCCGGTTTCACGTCGCGGTGGAGCACGCCCTCGCGGTGCGCGGCGCCCAGCCCGGCCAGGGTGTCGGCCGCGATCCGGCAGGCCTCCCCCACGGGCAGGGCGCGGTTGGCGTCGCGGACCAGATCGGAGACGTCCGACCCGTCGAGGTACTCCATCACGAGGTAGGGCGTGCCCTCGTCGATCCCCCGTTCGTACACGCCCACCACGTTGGGGTGGCTGATCCGGGCCAGGGCACGCGCCTCGGCCCGGAAACGCTCGGCCGCGCGCTCGCTCACCGTTCCGTACGTCGACAGGACCTTGACGGCGACACGGCGTCGCAGGTCCATGTCCTCCGCCTCGAAGACGGTGCCCATGCCACCCTGGCCGAGCAGCCGTACCGGCGCGAAGCGCCGGGCGAGCCCGCGCGGGAATACGGCGGCCACGTGTCCCCCCGGGGTGGCGTCAGAGAGCGGCGGTCAGGCGGCCTCGGTCACGGCCTCCTTGCAGATGTCACACGGTAGACGTCGTACACGCCCTCCACACCCCGAACGGCCTTCAGGACGTGGCCCAGGTGCTTGGGGTCGCCCATCTCGAAGGTGAAGCGCGAGGTGGCGACCCGGTCGCGGGAGGTCTGGACGGCGGCCGACAGGATGTTGACGTGCTGGTCGGACAGGACGCGGGTGACGTCCGACAGCAGCCGGGAACGGTCCAGCGCCTCCACCTGGATGGCGACGAGGAAGACCGAGGACTGGGTGGGCGCCCACTCGACTTCCAGTATCCGCTCGGGCTGCTGGGAGAGGGAGTCCACGTTGACGCAGTCCGCGCGGTGAACCGATACGCCGCTGCCGCGGGTGACGAACCCGATGATCGGGTCGCCGGGCACCGGCGTGCAGCAGCGGGCCAGCTTGACCCACACGTCGTCGACGCCCTTGACCACGACACCCGGGTCGGCGTTGCTGCGCCGCTTGCTGCGGGCGCGCGCCGGCGGGATCGACTCCTCGATGTCCTCGTTGGCGGCCTCCTCGCCGCCGAGGGCCGCCACCAGCTTCTGGACGACGCCCTGCGCGGCCACGTGGCCCTCGCCGATGGCCGCGTACAGGGAGGAGATGTCGGGGTAGCGCATCTCGTGCGCCAGGGTGACGAGCGAGTCGCCGGTGAGGATGCGCTGGATCGGCAGGTTCTGCTTGCGCATGGCCCGCGCGATGGCGTCCTTGCCGTGTTCGATGGCCTCGTCGCGGCGTTCCTTGGAGAACCAGGCGCGGATCTTGTTGCGGGCCCGCGGGGACTTGACGAAGCCCAGCCAGTCGCGGGACGGTCCGGCGCCCTCGGCCTTGGAGGTGAAGACCTCGACGAGGTCGCCGTTGTCGAGGGTGGACTCCAACGGGACCAGGCGGCCGTTGACCCGGGCCCCTATGGTCCGGTGACCGACCTCGGTGTGGACGGCGTACGCGAAGTCCACGGGCGTGGCGCCGGCGGGGAGCGCTATGACGTCGCCCTTGGGGGTGAAGACGAAGACCTCGTTGCGGGAGAGGTCGAAGCGCAGCGAGTCGAGGAACTCGCCCGGGTCCTCGGTCTCCTTCTGCCAGTCGAGGAGCTGCCGCAGCCAGGCCATGTCGTTGACGGTGTCCTGGCCGGCGCTGCCCTTGGCGGCCTGGGGCACGTCGGTGCGCACCTTCGAGGTGCCGGCGACGGTCTGCTGCTTGTACTTCCAGTGCGCGGCGATGCCGTACTCGGCGCGGCGGTGCATGTCGAAAGTGCGGATCTGCAGCTCGACGGGCTTGCCGCTGGGTCCGATGACCGTCGTGTGGAGCGACTGGTACATGTTGAACTTGGGCATCGCGATGTAGTCCTTGAACCGGCCGGGGACCGGGTTCCATCGCGCGTGCACGGTGCCGAGGGCGGCGTAGCAGTCCCGTACGGTGTCCACCAGCACGCGGATGCCCACGAGGTCGTAGATCTCCGCGAAGTCACGGCCGCGGACGATCATCTTCTGGTAGACGCTGTAGTAGTGCTTGGGCCTGCCGGTGACGGTGGCCTTGATCCGGGCGGCCCGGAGGTCGACCATCACCTCGTCGGTGACGACGGCGAGGTACTCGTCCCGCTTGGGCGCGCGCTCGGCGACGAGCCGGACGATCTCGTCGTACATCTTCGGGTAGAGGATCGCGAAGGCGAGGTCCTCGAGCTCCCACTTGATCGTGTTCATGCCCAGGCGGTGCGCCAGCGGGGCATAGATCTCGAGGGTCTCGCGGGCCTTCTTCTCCTGCTTCTCCCGCTTGAGGTAGCGCATCGTGCGCATGTTGTGCAGCCGGTCGGCGAGCTTGATGACCAGGACGCGCGGGTCCTTGGCCATGGCCACGACCATCTTGCGGACGGTCTCGGCCTGCGCGGCCTCGCCGAACTTCACCCGGTCGAGCTTGGTGACGCCGTCGACGAGCAGGGCCACGGCGTCGCCGAAGTCGCGGCGCAGGTCTTCCAGGCCGTACTCGGTGTCCTCGACCGTGTCGTGCAGCAGACCGGCCATCAGGGTGGCGGGGTCCATGCCGAGCTCGGCGAGGATGGTGGTCACCGCGAGCGGGTGGGTGATGTACGGGTCGCCGCTCTTGCGCTTCTGACCGCGGTGCCAGCGCTCGGCGACCTGGTAGGCCTGTTCGAGCTGGCGCAGCGTCGACGTCTCGATCTTCGGGTCGTTGCTGCGGACTATGCGGAGCAGCGGCTCCAGCACCGGGTTGTACGCGTTCGAGCGCTGGACGCCGAGACGGGCGAGGCGGGCACGCACCCGGTTGGAGGACCCGGCCGACTTCGCCGGCGCGGGCTTGACCGGCGGGGCCGGCGGGGGCGTGGCGGATGCCGCCGTGGCCTGCTCGGCCTGCGGGTCGGGCTGCGCGGCGGAAAGTGGCTGGACCTCGTCTGGCAAGAGCGCTCCTCAGCGGGATCCGGTGCCCGTGTACGGTCCGGATAACCCATCGTAGCGAGCCTTCCGCTCCCTCGTTCCCCGAGACCATGCCTCGAACACTGCACGGCGGGTCCGCTGCTGGGGCTCCGCCCCAGAGCCCGCTCCTCAAACGCCGGAGGGGCTGGATTTGCCCCTGGCGTCCGCCATGTGCGGCACATCCGGCCTCGCCGGCGTTTGAGTCCCCGGCAGCGGACCCGCACACGCGAAACGGCGGGCACCCGGGACGTCCCGGATACCCGCCGCTCGACAAGCGGAGGTCAGACCACGATCAGCGCGTCCAGCGGAGCCCCCGCCAGGGAATCGGCCAGCTTGGCCCGTCCAGGGAGGAACGACAGTTCCATCAGGACCGCCACGCCGGCGACCTCGGCCCCGGCCCGCCGGATCAGGGACAGCGAGGCCTCGGCGGTGCCACCGGTGGCCAGGACGTCGTCGATGACCATGACCCGGTCGCCCACCGACAGGTCCTCCGCGTGGACCTCGATCTCCGCGGTCCCGTACTCCAGCTCGTACGCCTGGGCCAGCGTCGCCCCCGGCAGCTTGCCGGCCTTGCGGACCGGCACGAAGCCGATCCCGGCCTGGACGGCGACCGGAGCGGCGAGGATGAACCCGCGCGCCTCAAGACCGACGATCTTCGTCGCCCCGCACCGCGCGGCCAGCTCCACCAGGACGTCCGTCAGCGCGGCGAACGCCTTCGGGTCCGCCAGCAGCGGGGTGATGTCCTTGAACATCACGCCCGGCTTCGGGTAGTCCGCCACGTCCTTGATGCGGCTGAGGAGCAGTTCCCGTACCGACTCGGACAGTGGCGCCGTCACCGGCGCCGCCCCGATCGGCCCTGGGCCACGACCTGCGGCTCGTCGCCGGAGTCGGTGCCCTCCTCCGCGGACTCGCCCTTGGCCGCCGCGGAGGCGCGCTTCGCGAGCACCCGCTTCTTCAGGGCCTTCATCGCAGGCTCGCGTTCCTTCAGGTCCACGACCAGCGGGGTCGCGATGAAGATCGACGAGTAGGCGCCGGCCGCGAGGCCGACGAACAGCGACAGCGAGATGTCGTTCAGCATGCCGGCGCCCAGGAAGCCGCCGCCGATGAACAGCAGCGCGCCGACGGGGAGCAGCGCGACCACCGTGGTGTTGATCGAACGGACCAGGGTGCCGTTGATGCTGCGGTTGGCGATCTCGCTGTACGTGTAGCGGGTCTGCTTGGTGATGTCCTTCGAGCCCTCCTTGAGACCGTCGAAGACGACGACGGTGTCGTAGAGGGAGTAACCGAGGATCGTGAGCAGACCGATGACCGTGCCCGGCGTGACCTCGAAGCCGACGAGCGCGTACACGCCGACGGTGATGGTGAGGTCGTGGATCAGCGCGATCAGCGCCGCCACCGCCATCCGCCACTCGAAGGCGATGGCCAGGTAGATCACCACGAGGACCATGAAGATCGCGAGGCCCGTCCAGGCCTTGTTCGCGATCTGCTCGCCCCAGCTGGGGCCGACCAGGTCCGCGTTGATGTCGGCCTCGTTGACCTTGAGGTCGGTGGCGAGGGCCTTCTTCACGTCGGCCGCGGCGTTGGTGTCCAGACCGGAGATCTGGATGCGCAGGCCGCCGGTGCCGAGTTCCTGGACGATCGCGTCGTGGCCCGAGGCCTTCTCCGCCTCCTCGGTCGCCTTGGCGACGGAGACGGCCGTCTTCGGGGTGGTGAAGACGGCACCGCCCTTGAACTCGATGCCCATGTTGAGGCCCTGAACGGCCAGGGCCACGATCGCCGTGATGGTGATCAGGATGGAAACGCCGTACCAGAGAAAGCGCTTGCCGACGAAGTCGTAGCCGACCTCACCGCGGTACAGCTTGGCGCCGAGATCTCCCAGCTTCGACATCTCTCACGCCTCCTTTGCGTCGACGGGGACGGGGGCGGAGCCGGCACGGCGGGACCGGCGCAGCGGGGGCTTGGCGCCGAGCCGCTTCGGGTCGAGGCCGGACCACGGGTGGCCGCTCGCGAAGAAGTTCGTACGGGCCAGCAGCGTCATGATCGGCTTGGTGAAGAGGAACACCACGACCACGTCGAGCAGGGTGGTCAGACCCAGGGTGAAGGCGAAGCCCTGCACCTTGCCGACGGTGACGATGAACAGCACCGCGGCCGCCAGGAACGACACGAAGTCGGAGACCAGGATGGTGCGCCGGGCACGCGGCCAGGCACGCTCGACGGCCGGACGCAGGGTGCGGCCCTCGCGGATCTCGTCGCGGATGCGTTCGAAGTAGACGATGAACGAGTCCGCCGTGATGCCGATGGCCACGATGGCACCGCAGACGGCGGGCAGGTTCAGCGCGAACCCGATGCCCTTTCCGAGCAGCGCCATGATCGTGTAGGTGAGGATCGCGGAGACCATGAGGCTGACGATCGCGACGAGCGCCAGGCCCCGGTAGTAGATCACCAGGTAGATCACCACGAGGAGCAGACCGATGGCACCGGCGATCAGACCGGCCTTCAGCTGCTCGCCGCCGAGGGCGGCGGTGACGGTGGTGACGCTGTCCTCGCTGAAGGAGAGCGGCAGGGCGCCGTAGGAGAGCATGTTGCCCAGGTCCTGCGCGGACTGCTGGTTGAAGCCACCGGAGATCTGGGCGTTGCCGCCCAGGATCGCGCCGCTGACGGACGGGTCGGAGACGACGTCGCCGTCGAGCACGATCGCGAACTGGTTCTGCGGGGACTGCTTGGCCGCCAGCTCGCCGGTCACCTTGGCGAAGGCGTCGGCGCCCTTGTCGTTGAAGTTCATCGTGACGATCCAGGCGCCGGCCTGCTGGTCGATGACTCCCTTGGCGCTCTTGACGTCCTTGCCCTCGACGGCAGCCGGACCGAGCACCCACTTGCCCCAGGCGTTGCCGCGCTTGCCGCAGGCGAGCGTGGGCTCGCTCGGCTTGGCGCCCTTGATGGCGGCGCGCTGCTTCTCGTCGGTGCAGTCGAGCGCCGCGAACTTGGCCTGGAGGTCGGCGGCGGCCGCCGCGTCACCCGAAGGGGTTGCCGACGGAGACGCCGGCGGCGTCGCGGACGGGGTGGCCTTGTTGTCGTCTGCCTTCTTCGACTCGCTCGCCGAGGGCGAGGGGGTCGCGGACGGGGCCTTGAGGGCCTCACTGACCGCGCGGCCCTGGGAAGTGGCGCTGGACGACGGGGTGGCCGACGGGGACTTGCTGCCCTCGGCCTTGGGAGCGCCGGAACCGCTCGCGGACGGGCTCGGGCTCTGCGTGCCCTCGGGGGCGGCGGGAGTGCCGTCCGCGAAGGCGAGGACCGGGCGGAAGTACAGCTGGGCGGTGGTGCCGACCTGCTCGCGGGCCTGCTTCTCGTTCATCCCCTTGGGGATGTTCACGATGATGTGGTCGCGGCCCTGCGTCTGGACCTCGGCCTCCGAGACGCCGAGACCGTTGACTCGGCGCTCGATGATGCCGACCGCCGTGTTCATGTTGGTCTCGTTGATCGCGTCCGGCTTGCCGGGCTCGCTCTTGGCCTTGAGCGTGATGCTCGTGCCGCCGGCGAGGTCGATGCCGAGTCGGGGAGTCGTCTGCTTGGAGACGAACATCCCCGCGGTGAGCGCCACCATCGCGATCAGGATGATCGCCAGGGCGCGCCCCGGCCTCCCCTGCGCCCCCGTGGGCCGCCGGCCCTTCTTCGGTGCTGCCACCTTGTCGTTTCTCCCTGTCCAACCGTCCTGCGCCGGGTCAGCGCGCGGACGGCCACGAAAATGTGTGGTGGGGACCCCTGCCCCCCGCAGAAGTGGGTCACTGACCAGGACCGCGACGGCCGCCGATCAGGCGCCTTCGCGGTCCCCGGCCGCGCGCTACTTCGCGTCGGCCTCGCCGTCGGTCTTGCCGTCCTTCGGCTCGTCCTTCTTGGGCTCGTCCTTCTTGCCCAGGTCGAGCTTGGGCGCCTCGTCCTCGGCCGGGGCCTCGGTGAGGGAGGAAGCGTCGTCCGGGACGACCGGCGAGTCCGACAGGCCGTCGCCGATGCCGTGGACGATGCGGTTGTACTCCGCGTCCTCCAGGACGGCGCCGATGGCGTTCTTCGCGTAGATCGCGTGGACGCCGGGAGCCACCTCGAGGGTGACGGTGTCGTCGCCGACCTCCTTCACCGTGGCGTACATGCCGCCGATGGTGCGGATCCCGGTACCGGGCGTCATCTGGTCGCGCATCTGCGCGGCCTGAGCCTGCTTCTTCTTGGCGTTGCGGGTCATCAGGAACATCGCACCGATGATCACGATGAACGGGAGGAGTGAAATGAGACTCACGGGACGGAGTTCCTTCGCACGACCGCACGCGGACGGCGGCCTTTTCTACGGGGGTGGGCACACCGACCCGAAGGGTCGGCATCGGCGGAGTCTAGGCGAGTCCGCACCGATGGAACAACGCCCAGCATGGCACCGCAGTTCCTGAGGGGGCGAACCTCCGCGCCGTCAGGCCCCGAACAAGCCTTGTTGTCCGCTTGATCCGCTCCCGCCGTGCTGCGGCGGGACAAGTCCCAGGTGGGCCCATGCGGCGGGGGTCGCGACCCGCCCGCGCGGGGTGCGCGCGAGCAGCCCCTCCCGTACCAGGAAGGGCTCGGCGACCTCCTCCACGGTTTCCCTCTCCTCGCCGACGGCCACGGCGAGGGTGGACAGCCCGACGGGCCCGCCGCCGAACAGCTTGAGGAGCGCCTCCAGCACGGCCCGGTCGAGCCGGTCGAGCCCGCGTCCGTCCACTTCGTACACCTGGAGGGCGGTACCGGCGACCTCGCGGGTGATCACCCCGTCGGCCCGCACCTGGGCGTAGTCGCGGACGCGGCGCAGCAGGCGGTTGGCGATGCGGGGCGTGCCGCGGGAGCGGCCGGCGATCTCTGCGGCACCGGCGGTGTCGATCTCGACGTCGAGGAGGCCGGCGGAGCGGTGGATGACGCGTTCCAGCTCCTCGGGGGCGTAGAACTCCATGTGCCCGGTGAACCCGAAGCGGTCGCGCAGCGGCGGCGGCAGCAGGCCGGCCCGCGTGGTCGCCCCGACGAGGGTGAACGGCGGCAGCTCCAGGGGAATGGCGGTGGCCCCTGGCCCCTTGCCGACGATCACGTCGACCCGGAAGTCCTCCATGGCCATGTACAGCATCTCCTCGGCGGGCCGGGACATGCGGTGGATCTCGTCGAGGAAGAGGACCTCGCCCTCCTGGAGGGAGGAGAGGATGGCGGCGAGGTCGCCGGCGTGCTGGATGGCGGGGCCGGAGGTGATCCGGATGGGCGCGCCCATCTCGGCCGCGATGATCATCGACAGGGTGGTCTTGCCGAGGCCGGGCGCGCCGGAGAGCAGGACGTGGTCGGCGGTGGCTCCGCGCTGCCTGGCGGCCTTGAGGACGAGGTCCAGCTGCTGGCGGACCTTCTCCTGCCCGACGAACTCCCCGAGGTCCTTGGGCCGCAGCGCCGCCTCGACGGCGGTGTCCTCGCCGTCCGCCGCGGGCGCGACAATGCGGTCGCTCTCGTCATCCCAGTTCACGGTGTCAGTCTGCCTTCTGGTTCGTTCCGGTGGTCTGTCCGGGGTGCGGGGGCGGCCCGCTGCGCGGAGCTGCTCCCCGCCCCGCCCGTTCGCCGTTTCCCGGGGGCTCCGCCCCGGACCCCGCGCCTCAAACGCCGGCGAGGCTGGATCTTCAGCCCGTCCGGCGTTTGAGGACCGGGGTCTGGGGCGGAGCCCCAGGGAACGGAGGAAGGGCGGGTAGGGGACACGCTCCGCGCAGCGGTACCAGTCAGCGGGCCCGGTTCAGGGACTGGAGGGCCGCCCGCAGGAGCTGCGGCACGGGGGCCGAGCCACCGGCGGCGATGGCGGCCTCTGCCTGCGGGGTCACCGCGGAGACGGCTTCCTCCGCTTCGCGGGAGGCGTAGCCGAGCCCGATCAGCGCGGCCGTGAGCTGCTCGGTCCAGGGCGCGGGCGCCGACGCGGACACGCGCTGGGGCCCGACCGCGGCCGCGGGCGCGCCCAGCTTCCCCTTCAGCTCCAGCAGCAGCTTCTGCGCGCCCTTCGGCCCGATGCCCGGCACCGCCGTCAGGGCCTTCGCGTCCCCCGAGGCGAAGGCCGCCCGCAGCGCGTCCGGGGTGTGCACCCCGAGCATCGCCTGGGCCACCCGCGGCCCGACCCCGCTCGCCGTCTGGAGCAGCTCGAAGACCTGCCGCTCGTCGTCGTCGGCGAAGCCGTACAGGGTCAGGGAGTCCTCCCGGACCACCAGGGACGTGGCCAGCCGGGCCTGCTCCCCCGTCCGCAGGCCCGCGATGGTGTTCGGCGTGCATTGCACGGCCATGCCCACTCCCCCGACCTCGATCACGGCCAGGGTGGGGGTGAGCGCGGCGACGGGGCCGCTGACGAAGGCGATCATCTACTTACGGCCTTTCGAGGCGTGCTGGGCGACCGCCTGCTGGAGGCGGTTCTGGGCGGGGGCCCGCCAGATGTGGCAGATGGCGAGGGCGAGGGCGTCGGCGGCGTCGGCGGGCTTGGGCGGCTCGGCCAACCGCAGGAGCCTGGTGACCATCGCCCCGACCTGCGCCTTGTCGGCCCGACCGCTGCCGGTGACGGCGGCCTTCACCTCGCTGGGGGTGTGCAGGGCGACCGGTATCCCGCGCCTCGCCGCACACAGCATGGCGACGGCGCTGGCCTGGGCGGTGCCCATCACGGTGGAGACGTTGTGCTGGCTGAACACCCGCTCCACGGCGACGATTTCGGGGCGGTGCGTATCGAGCCATTCCTCGATGCCCTGCTCGATGGCGACGAGCCGGTGCCCCAACTCCGCATCCGCGGGCGTCCGTACGACCCCCACACCGAGCATGGTCAGGGGACGGCCGGCGATCCCCTCGACCACACCGACACCGCACCGTGTCAGCCCCGGGTCGACACCCAGTACGCGCACCACACCCCCCGATTCGGGTCACCTCATCCGTCCGTGCAGGCTATCGGCCCCCACTGACAATGCGACGGCGGGCCGACAGGGTGTGTCCTGTCGGCCCGCCGTCGGCAGGGCGAGTCCGTCGACTCAGGCGTCGACCTTCTCCATGACCTCGTCCGAGACGTCGAAGTTGGCGAAGACGTTCTGCACGTCGTCGCTGTCCTCGAGCGCGTCGATCAGCTTGAAGATCTTGCGGGCGCCCTCTTCGTCGAGCTCGACCTGCATGGTCGGGACGAAGCTGGAGTCCGCGGAGTCGTAGTCGATGCCGGCTTCCTGGAGCGCGGTGCGGACCGCGACCAGGTCGGTGGCCTCGGAGATGATCTCCCAGGTCTCGCCGTTGTCGTTGACCTCTTCGGCACCGGCCTCCAGGACCGCGCCCAGGACGTCGTCCTCGGTGAGCTCGGCCTTGGGCAGGAGGATGACGCCCTTGCGGTTGAACAGGTACGAGACCGAACCCGGGTCGGCCATGGAGCCGCCGTTGCGGGTCATGGCGACGCGGACGTCGGAGGCGGCGCGGTTGCGGTTGTCGGTGAGGCACTCGATGAGCACCGCGACACCGTTCGGGCCGTAGCCTTCGTACATGATCGTCTCGTAGTCGGCGCCGCCGGCCTCGAGGCCGCCGCCGCGCTTGACCGCGGAGTCGATGTTCTTGTTCGGGACCGACTGCTTCTTGGCCTTCTGAACGGCGTCGAAGAGCGTCGGGTTGCCGTCGATGTCGGCACCGCCCATACGGGCCGCGACCTCGATGTTCTTGATCAGCTTCGCGAAGAGCTTGCCGCGCTTGGCATCGATCACGGCCTTCTTGTGCTTCGTCGTAGCCCATTTAGAGTGGCCGGACATCCGCCTGTCTCCTTCGCGTAACCAACAGTGTTCGTGTCCGATCCTACCGGGACCGGGTCACAGCCCCGCGCGCACCATGTCGACGAAGTACGCGTGAACGCGATCATCGCCGGTCAGCTCGGGGTGGAACGAGGTCGCGAGCACGTTGCCCTGGCGCACGGCGACCGTGTGGCCGTCGTACGTGGCGAGCACCTCGACCGAGGCGGCGACGGACTCGACCCAGGGGGCACGGATGAAGACGCCCTCGACGGGGCCGCCCTCTATGCCCGCGAAGTCGATCTTCGCCTCGAAGGACTCGTTCTGCCGCCCGAAGGCGTTGCGACGGACGATCATGTCGATGCCGCCCAGGGTCTCCTGGTCCTCGCGGCCGTCCAGGAGCTTGTCCGCGAGCATGATCATGCCGGCGCAGGTGCCGTACACGGGCATGCCGGCGGCCACGCGCTCGCGCAGCGGCTCCAGCATGCCGAACAGCACGGCGAGCTTCGACATGGTCGTGGACTCGCCACCGGGGATCACCAGGGCGTCGACCTCGGCGAGCTCCTCGGGGCGCCGGACCGGCCTGGCCACGGCGTCCGCCGCGGCCAGGGCGATCAGGTGCTCCCGTACGTCGCCCTGGAGTGCCAGGACACCGATCACGGGGGTGTTCGTCATCTCGGGACTACCAGCCGCGGTTGGCGTAGCGCTCGGCCTCGGGCAGCGTGTCGCAGTTGATGCCGACCATGGCCTCGCCCAGGTTGCGGGAGGCGTCCGCGATGATCTTCGGGTCGTCGTAGAAGGTGGTGGCCTTCACGATGGCGGCGGCGCGCTTGGCCGGGTCGCCCGACTTGAAGATGCCGGAGCCGACGAAGACGCCCTCGGCACCGAGCTGGCGCATCAGCGCGGCGTCGGCCGGGGTGGCGACGCCACCGGCGGAGAACAGCACGACCGGGAGCTTGCCGAGCTCGGCGACTTCCTTGACGAGCTCGTACGGGGCGCGCAGCTCCTTGGCGGCGGCGTACAGCTCGTTGTTGTCGAAGCCGCGCAGCTTGGCGATCTCGTTCTTGATCTGGCGCAGGTGACGGACGGCCTCGACGACGTTGCCGGTGCCGGCCTCGCCCTTCGAGCGGATCATGGCCGCGCCCTCGGCGATGCGGCGCAGGGCCTCGCCCAGGTTGGTGGCACCGCAGACGAAGGGGGTGGTGAACGCCCACTTGTCGGAGTGGTTGACCTCGTCGGCCGGGGTCAGGACCTCGGACTCGTCGATGTAGTCGACGCCGAGGGACTGCAGGACCTGGGCCTCGACGAAGTGGCCGATGCGGGACTTGGCCATCACGGGGATGGACACGGCCTCGATGATCTCTTCGATCATGTTGGGGTCGGACATGCGCGCCACGCCGCCGTCCTTGCGGATGTCGGCGGGAACCCGCTCCAGGGCCATGACGGCCACGGCGCCGGCGTCCTCGGCGATCTTCGCCTGCTCGGCGTTGACCACGTCCATGATCACGCCGCCCTTGAGCTGCTCGGCCATGCCTCGCTTGACGCGCGAGGTGCCGATGGCCGACTCGGCGGACTGGGGGGTGGTGGGAAGCGTGCTCACGGATTGACCTCACTCGAAGGAAATTCGGAAGGGGGCGGTTTCTACTGGCAGAGGAAACCCCGGGGGACCAGTCCACTGCAAGGGCCAATATGGAGCAGGTGGCTCCTCTACTGGTCCATTGCGGTCCATTGCGGCCTGTCGGGGCGCCGTACGGATCTGCTACGCGGGCCGGTCGGCGAGGTCGGCCGGGGGCTCGTCGTCCATCTCGAAGGCGAGGGGGAACGGGGCATGTCCGGCCAGCCGGAACCAGCGCACCTTGCGGTGCCTGCGCAGGGCGCGTGCCGCCCGCACGGCGTCGTTGTGGAACCGGCGTGCCATCGGTACCCGCCGCACGGCCTCGGCCAGCTCCTCCGCGGCTCCCACGCCTCCCGGGGCCGCCTTCAGCACCTCGACCTGGTCGGCATCGGAGAACACCGCCCGCAGGGCCTGGCTGAGCTCGCTCTCGGCGACCTCCCGGTTCTCCTCGTCGGCCTGTCGGGCGGCGTGCGCGGCCTCGTACAGCACCAGGGAGGACGCGGGATCCAGCGCCCCGGAGGTGGCCACCTCCACCACCACGGAGGCCCTCCGTACGAGCTGCGCGTCGAGCGCGGCCCGTGAGGCGTCCATCCGGGAGTGCAGCCGGTCGAGCCGCCCTGCGGTCCAACTGAGGTAGACCCCGACCACTCCGAGAGCGAGGGCAATCCAGACAAGGGTTTCGATCACGGGCGGCGACACTACCGCTCCGCGGCGCCCAGCCCCCCATCAGCCCTGGCTACGGCACCGACCACACCCTAGGCTGCCTGATCATCACACCGCTCGGGGGGATCATGGATTACACGCGTTACCGCAGACCGTCGGCCTGGGGCCTACTGGCACTGGCCGTCGTCCTCGCGGCGGCAGTCGTGATCGCCTTCCGGCAGGATCGCGGCTCCGGCGGCCTCACCCTGCTCGCCGGGGTCGGCGATTACCCCGTCGTACTGGGGTGGGTCGCCCTGATCTCGCTGACCGGGGCCCTCCTGCTGGGGATGGCCAAGTCCACGGCGCGCCTCGTGCTGTGCACGACGCTGCTCGTCCTCGGCATCCCGTCCCTGCTCCTCGCGGGCATCGTCTCGATGCTGGCCGGCCCGACCTGGGAGACGAAGAGCGAGGCGGCTCCCGGCCGGAGCGACCGGCGGCTCGTCGTGGAGCAGGGCGCGGCCATGATCGACCCCCTCTGGTACGTGTACGTCGACCAGGGGACCTGGCCCCTGGAGCACCGCTGGGCCGTCGGCCACTTCAACGGCGACGCCACGGACAACGAGCTCCGCGAGGCCGTGTGGACGGCGCCCGACCGGATCCGCATGACCACCACGGGGGGCGAGGTCTTCGAGGTGACCGTCACCCCCGGCGGCCGGCCCGACCGGATCGCCTCCGCGGGCTGGTGAGCCGCCCGGCCCGTCAGGAAGAGGCGTCCCGGGAGAAGCCCAGCCTGGTGCGGAGCGGGACGCGTTCGTCCGTGGCCACCGCCGCCGCGCCGTCCGTGACCGTCTCGTAGACCGCCAGGATGTCCGCCCCGACCGTGGACCAGTCGAAGCGGCGGACGTGGGCCGAGCCCCGGGCGCTGAGTTCCGCGCGGCGCTCCGGGTCGCGCAACAGGGCGATGGCGCCCTCCGCGAGGGCGTCCGCGTTCTCGTTGGCGAAGAGGTCGCCCGCGCCGCCCTGGTCCAGGACCTGCGCGAAGGCGTCCAGGTCGGAGGCGAGGACCGCCGCGCCCGCCGAGAGGGCCTCGACCAGGATGATGCCGAAGCTCTCGCCGCCGGTGTTCGGGGCGACGTACACGTCCACGCTGCGCAGCAGCCGGGCCTTGTCCTCGTCCGAGACCATGCCGAGGAATTCGACGCGGGCACGGAGGTCCGCGGGCAGGGAGGCCACCGCCTCCTCCTCGTCGCCGCGGCCCGCCACGAGGAGGCGTACGTCCGGGCAGGCCTCCACGATCTTCGGGAACGCCGCCATCAGCACGGGCAGGCCCTTGCGGGGTTCGTCGATGCGGCCGATGAAGCCCAGGGTCCGGCCGGACCACTCCGGGTTCGGGTCGGCCTTGGCGAAGAAGTCCACGTCGACGCCGTTGGGGATGACCACGGCGTCCCCGCCCAGGTGCTCGACCAGGGTGCGCCGCGCGTACTCGCTCACCGCGATCCGCGCGCTGATCTTCTCCAGCGCCGGCTGGAGGATCGGGTACGCCGCGATCATCGCCCGCGAGCGCGGGTTCGAGGTGTGGAAGGTGGCCACGATCGGCCCCTGCGCCGCCCAGCAGGACAGCAGCCCCAGGGAGGGGGAGGCGGGCTCGTGGATGTGGATCACGTCGAAGGTGCCGTCGTGCAGCCAGCGGCGCACCCGGGCGGCGGAGAGGAACCCGAAGTTGAGACGGGCGACGGAGCCGTTGTACGGGACGGGGACGGCCCGACCGGCCGAGACCACGTAGGGCGGCAGCGGGGTCTCGTCGTCGGCCGGGGCCAGCACCGACACCTCGTGGCCGAGGCGGATCAGGTGCTCCGCGAGATCGCGGATGTGGAACTGGACGCCGCCCGGCACGTCCCACGAGTACGGGCACACGATGCCGATCTTCACTACGGCCGCTCCTCCAGGTCGTCGAGCCACAGCCGCTGCAGCATGTGCCAGTCCTCCGGGTGCTCGGCGATGCCCTCGGCGAAGGCGTCCGCGAGCGCCTGCGTCATGGCGTCGGTCTTCTCGGCCCGGGTTCCGGTCTTCGGCACCTCCACCGCGGGGTGGAACCGGCCGTACATCTTCGGCGAGTCCCCGTAGTACAGGGTCACCGGGAGCAGCACCGCACCCGTCTGCTGCGCCAGCAGCGCCGGCCCGGCCGGCATGCGCGCCGCCCCGCCGAAGAAGTCCACCTCGACCCCGGAGGCCGACAGGTCCCGGTCCGCGACCAGGCAGATCAGGCCGCCGGAGCGGAGCCGGCGGGCGAGGGTGCCGAAGGCGGCGCCGCCGCTGTGCGGCAGCACCTCCATGCCGAGGCTCTCGCGGTAGGCCACGAAGCGGTCGTAGAGGCTCTCGGGCTTGAGGCGTTCGGCGACCGTGGTGAAGGGGACCCCGAGGTGGCCCGTGACCCACGCCCCGGCGAGGTCCCAGTTCGCGAGGTGCGGGAGGGCCGCGATGACCCCTCGCCCGGAGGCGATGGCCTCGCGCAGGATGTGGTCGTCCTTGAACTGGACGTCCTCGCCGAACCGTTTCGGGTCCATCGTCGGCAGCCGGAAGGACTCCATCCAGTACCGCATGTACGAGCGCATGCCCGCCTGCGACAGTTCGCGCAGCCGCTCGGGCGTGGCGTCGGGCACCACCCGGGCCAGGTTCGACTCCAGGCGCAGCACGCTCTTGCCGCGCCGCTTCCACGCGTAGTCGGCGATGCGGCGGCCGAGGGCCACGGCGGCCGGTTCGGGCAGCTTCTTCACGCCGGCCCAGCCGAGCCCGTACACGGCGTCGACCAGCTTGTCCTGTGCCTTGCCCATCAGGCGGCACCGCCCTCGGCGGGAGAGGCCGCGGCCGCGTCCGCCTCCGCCGACTCGCGGCGTACGGTGACGACCCGCTGGATCAGCGTGATGAGCGAGCCCACCGCCACGATCCACAGTGCGATCGGCAGCAGCACCCCGATCCAGGAGGGCACGCCGAAGGTCTGCAGGCCGGACAGACCGGCCGCGACCAGCGAGATCACCAGACGCTCGGCCCGTTCGATCAGCCCGTTGACGGCGACCGGCAGCCCGATCGACTCGCCGCGGGCCTTCGTGTACGAGACCACCTGCCCGCTGGCCAGGCAGAAGATCGCGACCGCGCACAGCGCGTTGTCGTTCCCGGTGCCCGCGTACCAGAGCGCGAGGCCACCGAAGATCGCCGCGTCCGCGACCCGGTCGAGGGTGGAGTCGAGGAAGGCGCCCCAGCGGCTGGAGATCCCGGCCTGGCGGGCCATGTTCCCGTCCACCAGGTCGGAGAAGACGAAGACGGTGATGGTGATGGTTCCCCAGAAGAACTCTCCCCGGGGGAAGAAGACCAGCGCTCCGGCCACCACTCCGGCCGTGCCGATCAAGGTCACCGCGTCCGGGCTCACCCCCCGCCGGAGCAGAAAAGCGGCGAATGGCGTGAGAACACGCGTGAAGAATGCACGCGCGTACTTGTTCAGCATGGCCTTCCCGGAGGGTCGCTGGGCCGCGCGGCCACAACGGCCACCGGCTGGCCCATCGTAGCCGGCACGCCGCCCCGGGGACGCCGCGCACCCACCGGTTACCTCCGGTTGCACCGCGCGCCGTCCCCCGGGCCCCCGCGGGGCCCTCCCGGGTACGACGTATGGACGCGGTGTGACAGCGGTGCAAAGCTCGAAGGACACCCACCTCCTCACCGTCACCACCGGGAGGCACGAGAATCATGGGAGCCACATCACACCAAGCCGGAGCCGCCGGCAGGGCACTGACGGCCGACCGGCCGAGCTCCATACGGAACGTCGTGCTGGTCGGCCACAGTGGATCCGGAAAGACCACGCTGGTCGAAGCCCTCGCCCTGACCGCCGGAGCGGTCAACCGGGCGGGCCGCGTCGAGGACGGCGGGACCGTCTCCGACTACGACGAGATCGAGCACCGCCGACAACGCTCCGTCCAGCTCTCCCTCGTCCCCGTCGAATGGGGCGGGATCAAGATCAACATCCTGGACACCCCCGGATACGCCGACTTCGTCGGTGAGCTCAGGGCCGGTCTGCGCGCCGCGGACGCGGCCCTTTTCGTCGTCTCGGCCTCGGACGGCGTCGACGGGGCCACCCGCATGGTCTGGGACGAGTGCGAGGCCGTGGGCATGCCGCGCGCCATCGTCGTCACCCACCTGGAGGCGGCCCGCTCGGACTACACGCAGATGACGACCGTCTGCGGCGAGATCTTCGGCGCCGACGACCCCGATGCCGTCATCCCCCTCTACCTGCCCCTGCACGGCCCCGCCGGGGCCGACGGCCACGCCCCCGTCACCGGCCTGCTCGGCCTGCTCTCCCAGCGCGTCTACGAGTACTCCTCCGGCTCCCGCGTGGAACGCGACCCGGATCCGCAGGAGCGCGCCCTCATCGACGGCGCCCGCTCCCGCCTGATCGAGGGGATCATCGCGGAGAGCGAGGACGAGAGCCTCATGGACCGTTATCTCGGCGGCGAGGACATCGACCTCAAGACCCTCGTGGACGACCTGGAGCGGGCCGTGGCCCGCGGCACCTTCCACCCCGTCCTGATGGCGGCCCCCGCCGCCGACGGGGGCAAGCAGGGCCTGGGAACCGTGGAACTCCTCGAACTGGTCACCGGCGGCTTCCCCACTCCCCCGGAACGCCCCGCCGTGAACGTCACCGCCCCCGACGGCTCCCCCCGCCCCGCCGTCACCTGCGATCCGGACGGGCCGCTCGTCGCCGAGGTCGTCAAGACCTCCTCCGACCCGTACGTCGGCCGCGTCTCCCTCGTCCGCGTCTTCTCCGGCACCCTGCGCCCCGAGGCGACCGTGCACGTCAGCGGCCACGGGCTGGAGGACCGCGGGCACGAGGACCACGACGTCGACGAGAAGATCGGCGCCCTCAGCTCGCCCTTCGGCAAACAGCAGCGCGTCCTGAACCACTGCATCGCCGGCGACCTGGCCTGCGTGGCCAAACTCACGCGCGCGGAGACCGGCGACACCCTCTCCGCCAAGGACGACCCGCTCCTGATGGAGCCCTGGACGATGCCCGACCCGCTGCTCCCCCTCGCCATCGAGGCGCACAGCAAGGCCGACGAGGACAAGCTCTCGCAGGGCCTGGCCCGGCTCGTGGCCGAGGACCCGACGATGCGGCTGGAGCAGAACCCGCACACCCACCAGGTCGTCCTGTGGTGCCTGGGCGAGGCCCACCAGGACCTCGCCCTGGAGCGGCTGCGCACCCGGTACGGCGTCCAGGTCGACGCCGTACCGCACAAGGTGAGCCTGCGCGAGACCTTCGGCGGCAAGGCCGCCGGGCGCGGCCGGCACGTCAAGCAGTCCGGCGGCCACGGCCAGTTCGCGATCTGCGAGATCGAGGTCGAGCCGCTCCCGCCGGGCAGCGGCATCGAGTTCGTGGACAAGGTGGTCGGCGGCGCGGTGCCGCGCCAGTTCATCCCGTCCGTGGAGAAGGGCGTACGGACGCAGGCCGCGCGCGGGGTGGCCGCCGGCTATCCGCTGGTCGACGTGCGCGTCACCCTCCTCGACGGCAAGGCGCACTCGGTGGACTCCTCCGACGCCGCCTTCCAGACGGCCGGCGCGCTGGCCCTGCGCGAGGCCGCCGCCGAGGCCCGCATCGAGCTGCTCGAACCGGTCGCCGAGCTCGCGATCCTCGTCCCCGACGAGTACGTCGGCCCGGTCATGAGCGACCTCGCGGGCCGCCGGGGCCGGGTCGTCGGCACCGACCAGGCAGGTCCCGGGCGCACCCGGGTCCGCGCCGAGATCCCCGAGATCGAGATCGGCCGGTACGCGGTCGAGCTGCGCTCCGTGTCGCACGGCACGGGCCGCTTCGCCCGGGCCTACGCCCGGCACGAGCCGATGCCGCCGCAGATCGCGGACAAGGTTCGCGAACAGACGGAGAAGGGAAGCAAACTGACATAGCGTCGGGAAGGGCCGCCCACCAACCCGCTTGCGGTGGGCGGCATTTCCCTGTCCCATGACCATGGGGCGGGATGCGCCGATAGGCTCGTCGGCGCACCGAAGAGCACGAACGCACAGCGATGGGGTGGGGGCAGCGGTGGCGGACGACGGATTCGACTTCAGGCCCGGAGCGCAGATTCCTCTCCAGGGCGGTGGCGGGCAGACGGCGGCGACCAACGCGCTGGCCTCGGCCGCGTACCGCGACGGCGGCGGCGACACGAAACTCGAAACGATCCTCACCGCCAACAGCGAGAACCACCCCGCCACGATCAAGGCGGGCAAGATATCGCTCTTCGAACCCAACCTCGGCGAGGCCTTCTGCCGGGCCGTGGAGGCCCGCACGCTCGGCTCCGCCCGCAAGCCGCTCATCCAGTCCTTCGGAGCCGACCCGCAGACGGTCGTCGAGCACTGCCTGGCCGCCACCCGCATCCGCAAGGAGCGCGACGGCAAGCTCCGGCTGATCATGCTCGTCTGCGGGGTGCTGTTCCTGCCGGGTCTGCTGCTGTGGCTGGGGCTCTTCCAGCTCCGCAAGACGCTCGCCAAGAACGAGGGCAAGCGCGCGTCGTGGATGGGCACCGCGGTACTGGTCGGCATCGCCCTGGTGGTGGCGGTCCTGATGTTCCGGCTGCCGCTCACCGGCTTCCTCGGCCTCTACCTGCGCGGCATGGTGATCGCCCCGGCCTTGGGCTGGCTGCTCGCCCGCCGGCTGTGCGAGTCCACCGCCGCCGACCTGCGCTCCCGCTGGGACGGCCTGCTGGCGGGTGACGGGATCGGCGCGAAGATCCCCGAGGCCGTGCCCGGCAACCCCGACGAGAAGGCCCGCGAGGACCTGCGCCACCAGCTCGCCAAGCTGACCGCCGAGGACCGGAGCAACCAGGTCTTCTACGCGGGCCCCAAGGGCATCCTCGGCATGGGCACCCGCTGGGGCAGCTGGCAGATGGCCGAGGAACTCGCGCCCACCACCGAGGGCTCCGAGATCCACCCCTTCCGCAGCTGGGACGTCATCAGGGCGATCGACACCCAGCTCCGCAAGCTGGAGCGCGGCCCCCTGCACACCGGGGGCTTCCCGACGGCCGCCATCCAGCACTGGATCGTCACGCCGATCGGCGAGGGCGCCGGAGAGGTGGCCCGCCCCGCCGGCGAGAACATCGACAACTTCCTGATCAAGTCGCACGAGATCACCCGGATCTGCAACGAGCAGCAGTTCAGCTCCGGCAACCGGCACTACCTGGGCATCCAGTACCCGCTCTGGGACGGCCAGCTGGTCATCAACATGCTGGTCACCGTCACCGTGCTCTACAAGACGCTGCGCGTGGACGTCACCGCGCACGCGCTGGGACCCGTACACGGCCTGTTCACGACGAAGTCGAAGGCCCCGGTGGTGGAGGTCCCCAAGAGCATCCGCTTCTGGGAGACCGTCGAGCGCCCGCAGCCGCTGGTGGACACCAGCGAGGTGGTGCGCCTCGCCGTCCGGGCACCGCTGACCTGGTTCCCCCCGGTCCTGGACTTCCTCGGCGGGAAGCTGGTCCTGCCCGAGCCCTTCGGCATCCGGCACGTGTGGGCCGGCTCGATGTGGCGCCACCGCTTCATGGCCGACGACGCCCTGCGCACGGTGGCCCCGGTGCTGCGCGCGGTCCACGCCGCGACGTTCAAGGTCCTGGAGGAGAACGGCGTCGACATCGACCGCTTCACCAACCGCTCCTCGATCATGAGCGGCCTCATCCAGGAGCCGGCCCCGCGCAAGGCGGACGTCTACGACGCGTAGGCGGGGCGGCCTAAGCTGAGGTGATCCCCCGAGGAGGCAGCATGACGGAGCGCAAACCGCCTGGCGTGGACATCGAATCCTGGGTGGACCGGCAGATCAGGGAGGCCGCGGACCGCGGCGAGTTCGCGGAGCTGCCGGGCTTCGGCAAGCCGCTGGCCTCGCTCGACGCGCCCTACGACGAGATGTGGTGGATCAAGGGGAAGATGCACCGCGAGGGCTTCTCGGCCCTGCCGCCCTCGCTGGCACTGCGCAAGGAGGCCGAGGACGCCCTGGAGGCGGCCCGCGCGGCCCGCTCCGAGCGGCAGGTGCGGGCGATCCTCACCGAGATCAACGAGAAGATCGCCGCGGCCCTGCGCATGCCGCCGCAGGGCCCTGCGTTGAACCTGACCGAGTACGACGTCGAGGCCGTGCTGGAGGAGTGGCGCGCGGCGCGCGCCGGCTGAGCGCTCCCCCGCCGCCGTCCGCGACTCAGTCCGTGGGCCAGGCGTCCGCGAGCATCTGCCGGGTGTCCGCGAGGAGCTGCGGCAGGACGCGGGTGTGACCGACGATCGGCATGAAGTTCGTGTCCCCGCCCCAGCGGGGCACGATGTGCTGGTGCAGGTGCGCGGCGATGCCGGCGCCGGCGGCGCTGCCCTGGTTCATGCCGATGTTGAAGCCGTGCGCCCCGGAGGCCTTGCGCAGCGCGACCATGGCCCGCTTGGTGAGGTCCGCGAGCTCGGCGGTCTCCAGCGCGTCCAGATCGGTGTAGTCGGCGACGTGCCGGTAGGGGACGACCATGAGGTGCCCGCCGTTGTACGGGTACAGGTTGAGCACCGCGTAGACGTGCTTGCCGCGGGCGACGATCAGCCCGTCCGTGTCCGACATCTCCGGAATCCCGCAGAAGGGACACCCGTCTCCGGCCTCGGGGCCGGTGGGCTTGTTCTCGCCCTGGATGTAGGCCATCCGATGCGGGGTCCACAGGCGCTGAAACCCGTCATGCGTGCCAACGCCGTTCTGCTGCTCCGGCTCACTCGTCATGGCGGCAAGCATATGACCTTGCCGGTACGGACGGAGAAGGCCCCCGGAAAGTGATCACTTTCCGGGGGCCTTCTCGGGTCGTGCGGGTCCGTCAGACCTGGACGCGGTCCGCGACGACCTTGGCCAGCTTGGCCAGCGCCTCGTCCTTCGGGATGCCGTTCTCCTGCGAACCGTCGCGGTAGCGGAAGGAGACGGTGCCCGCGGCCATGTCCTCGTCACCGACGATGATCATGAACGGGACCTTGAGCTTCTGGTGGTTGCGGATCTTCTTCTGCATGCGGTCGGAGGAGGCGTCCACCTCGACCCGCAGGCCCTGCTTCTTCGCCTCGGCGGCGAACTCCTGGAGGTACTCCACGTGCCCGTCGCCGATCGGGATGCCGACCGCCTGGACCGGGGCCAGCCACGGCGGCATGGCGCCCGCGTAGTGCTCCAGCAGCACGGCGAAGAACCGCTCGATGGAGCCGAACAGCGCGCGGTGGATCATGACCGGCCGCTGGCGCGAGCCGTCGGGCGCGGTGTACTCCAGGTTGAAGCGCTCCGGCAGGTTGAAGTCGAGCTGCACGGTCGACATCTGCCAGGTGCGGCCGATGGCGTCGCGGGCCTGCACGGAGATCTTCGGACCGTAGAAGGCCGCGCCGCCCGGGTCGGGGGTCAGCGGGAGGCCCTGCTTCTCGGCGACCTGCTGGAGGACTGCGGTCGCCTCCTCCCACACCTCGTCCGAGCCGACGAACTTCTCCGGGTCCTTGGTGGACAGCTCCAGGTAGAAGTCGGTCAGACCGTAGTCGCGCAGCAGGTTCAGCACGAAGGTGAGCGTGCGGTCGAGCTCCTCCGCCATCTGCTCGCGGGTGCAGTAGATGTGCGCGTCGTCCTGGGTGAAGCCGCGGGCCCGGGTCAGGCCGTGGACCACGCCGGACTTCTCGTACCGGTACACGGTGCCGAACTCGAACAGGCGCAGCGGCAGCTCACGGTAGGAGCGCCCGCGCGCGTCGAAGATCAGGTTGTGCATCGGGCAGTTCATGGGCTTGAGGTAGTAGTCGGTACCACCGTCGAGCTGCATGGGGGGGTACATGCCCTCCGCGTACCAGTCCAGGTGGCCGCTCTTCTCGAAGAGGGCGCCCTTGGTGGCGTGCGGGGAGTAGACGAACTCGTAGCCCTCCTCCTCGTGCCGGCGGCGCGAGTAGTCCTCCATGGTCCGGCGGATGATGCCGCCGCGCGGGTGGAAGACGGCGAGGCCGGAACCGATCTCGTCCGGGACGGAGAAGAGGTCGAGCTCGTTGCCGAGCTTGCGGTGGTCGCGCTTCTCGGCCTCGGCGAGGAAGTCGAGGTGCGCCTTCAGCTCCTCCTTCGACGGCCACGCGGTGCCGTAGATGCGCTGGAGCATCGGGTTCTTCTCGCTGCCGCGCCAGTAGGCGGCCGCGTTGCGCATCAGCTTGAAGGCCGGGATGTTGCGGGTGGTGGGCAGGTGGGGACCGCGGCAGAGGTCCTTCCAGCACAGCTCGCCGGTCTTCGCGTCCAGGTTGTCGTAGATGGTCAGCTCGCCGCCGCCCACCTCGACGTTCGCGCCGTCGTCGGTCGACGCGGAACCCTTGATGCCGATGAGCTCCAGCTTGTACGGCTCGTCGGCGAGCTCCTCGCGGGCCGCCTCGTCGGTGACGACGCGGCGGGCGAAGCGCTGGCCGCGCTTCTGGATCTCCTGCATCTTCTTCTCGACGGCCTTCAGGTCCTCCGGGGTGAAGGGCCGGGCCACGTCGAAGTCGTAGTAGAAGCCGTCGCGGACCGGCGGGCCGATGCCCAGCTTGGCCTCGGGGAAGAGCTCCTGCACGGCCTGCGCCATGACGTGCGCGGTCGAGTGGCGCAGGATGTTCAGGCCGTCCTCGGAGGAGATCTCCACCGGCTCGACGGTCTCGCCGTCCTTCACCTCGTACGAGAGGTCCTTCAGCTCGCCCGCGACGCGCGCGGCGACGATGGTGCGCTCGCCGGCGAAGAGCTCCGCCGCCGTAGTGCCCGTGGCCACCACGCGCTCGTCCCGCTCGGAATCGCGTTGGATGATCACACGGACGTCTGACACCGGTCTCTCCTGACTCAGGGGGTGCGCTAGCGAACACTGCGCGCCTGAATCGTACCGAGCGGAGTGGCCGCGCCGCTAAACGGTTACCGCGGGTGGGGCGCACCGGCCCGTCCGGCTCCGCGCCGCTGCCGGGCCGCGCCCCCTCCTCTTCCGGCGGCGGCCGGTCCGACCCGGGATCCGAGGGGCGGCGCGGGCGGCGGAGCCCGCACCGTGAGGCCCTGGCCCGGGATCGGGGGCGAACCTCTGCCGTGGGGCGCGGCGGCGGTGCGTGGGGCGGCCTCGTCCCGACCGGATCGCCCGGGCCGCGTACGCCGTGGGGGCGGTCCCGGCGATGGGTCCCTCCCGGGGACTCGATTTCGGCCGTGGCGAATTCCTTCCCCACTCCGGGCCCGAGTTCGGCTTCATTCGCTCGAACAAGTAGTTGAGCAACTCCGCACCGTCACCCTATAGTTTGCCGCGACCACGGCCGACCAAGGGGCTCGACTCCCCTTTTCGACAGCAGATTTGGTGTCGGCGAGAAGACCGCGACATAGGGGGATGAATCATGAACATGAAGCGCACCCTGGCACTCCTGGCAGCCACAGCCGGCATCACACTCGGAATGGCCGCCCCGGCAAGCGCGTATGACTGCCAGAAGGGGTTCTTCTGCTTCTACTACAACTCCAACCTGGGCGGCTCGCACTGGATGACGGCCGACGATCGTCCCAACCTCACGGGCGAGGTCTTCAGTACGTGGGCCGCCGGGGAGGGTCAGCCCGTGAAGAACAACGCCGCATCCGTTTGGAACAACGCGGGCTATTGCTACCGGGTCTACTACAACTCCAACTACTCCGGCCCGTACGACACCGTCCAGGGCTACACGTCCCGGAACCTGGTGAACACGTACAACGACAACGCTTCCGTCCGAAGCATCATCTGCTGAGCGAGCGAGCCGGTGAAATGGGCCGTCCCTTCCCCTGCGGCGCGTGCGGGCACGGCGATGCTCCTGCTCCCCCTGCTCTCCCTGCTGCCCGCGTGCTCGTCCGGCGAAGCCCCGGGCCCGCCCGCGGTGCGGCAGGTCGATGACAACAGGGCCCTGAAGCTGCCCCTGGACGCGTACCTGCTGACGACCACGGATCTGGACGTGCTCGTCCGGGGGCGGGAATCCCTCGTGCGGCGGTGCCTCGCCAGGATGGGTGCGCAGTATGCGCCCAAGGCGCCGGGGGGCATCGCGACCGAGGACAACGAGCGGCGTTACGGTCTGGCCGATGCGGAACTCGCCAAGGGGTACGGCTACCACCTGCCCGGCGCGCAAAAGCCGGCCCCGGAATATCCGGCGTCCATCGTGCCGCTCGTCAGCGGCGAGGCGACCACGTTCAACGGCGCTCCCGTCCCCGAAGGCGGGTGCGCCGGAGAAGCCCGGAGGGAGTTGCACGAGGCCGAGCTGCAGCAGGCCATGGACATCCCCCAACGCCTCAACATGGAGAGCTACCGGAAATCGCAGCAGGATCCCGCGGTGACGGAAGTCGGCCGAAAATGGTCGCAATGCATGGCCGAATCCGGGCATGAATACCCCGATCCCATGTCCGCGATCAACGACCGCGAGTTCAGTGCCGCGACACCCGGCGATCACGAAAAGGAAGTCGCGCTCGCCGACGTGCTCTGCAAGCAGAAGGTGAATCTGATCGGCGTGTGGTCGAAAACCGAAAGCACCTATCAGCAGGCCTTGATCGCATCAAATGCGGACGTTCTGGCCGGACACCTGCTCGCCAAGCAGAAAACCATGGCGCTCGCGCGGGCCGCGATCGGGCAATAGGCCGCGATCGGGCAATGGGTCGCGATCCGGCAATGGGTTCAGTCGTCCGACGGCAGCACGTCCGCCGGGTCGAAGGCCTCGTCCAGTGACTTCATCAGCCGGTCCCGCTCGACCTCGTCCAGCGGGACCGGTGTCACGTCCGCGGCGTCGGTCAGCCGGCGGAAGCCGCCGCGCCGCTGCAGGCGCCCGCTGACCCGGATCGGCAGCCCGGCCAGGTGTGCGTGGACCGCCACCCGGTACGACTCCTCGTCGAGGGCGGCCCGGACGTACGGGACCTCAGCCCCGGCCAGGACCCGGACCCGGACCGTGCCGCCACCGCCCGCCGCCGCCCGTCGCATCCGCACCACCGCCCCCGCGATCCGGACCGTCACGGCCGGCTCGTCGCGGGTGTAGCGGGCGGCCGCCTCCCGCAGCACCGGAAGGTCGCCCGGCGAGAACTCCACCGGTTCCGGCCGGGCCGCGCAGCCCGCCGGGACCCCGGCGGCCGGGGCCCACCCGAGTGTGATCCGCGCCCCCTCCGAGCCCCTGACCAGCGCGATGAGCCCGTCCGCCAGCTCCCGGCTGACCCCCGCCTCCACCGCCGCGTCGAAGGCCTCCATACCGCCGGTGGCCCGCTGGTAGTCCACGGCCTCACGCGCCGCGTGCAGGGCGTGGTGCAGCCGCTTCACCGTGCCCCGCCCCCCGTCCACGGGGACGTACGCCGTGAGCCTGCGGCCGCCCGGCGAAGGGCCCACCAGCACCCCGTCCAGCGCCCGTTCGGCCTGGCCGCGGTGGCGGGCCCCGTAGTAGCCGGCCCGCGCCCGGTCCGCCAGCGCCCCGGCCAGCAACAACCGCCGCGCCGCCGCTCGCAGTCGCTCCTGCGCCGTCCAGTCGGCCTCGCCCTGGAGTCCCCGCGCGCCCTCCCGCTCCCAGCGGACCTCGTCGCTGGGCACGCTCAGCCCGTACAGCACCTCCCGCGCCGACGGCAGCCCGCTGCGGGACAGGGCGGTGAGCGCCTCTTCCAGCAGGTCCGCGCAGTCGGGGAAGGCGCTGCTCTCCGGTACGAGCAGGCTCGTACCGGAGCCGGCGGGCGGGGTCCAGCGTCCGTACCGTCCGGCGGCCCCGCCCCGGCGCAGCCAGCCGTGCCGGTGCAGGAGGGCGCCCAGCACCGCGGGGTCGACCTGCCCGGGATCGGGCACGGCCGGGTCGGCGAAGCCCGGCTGCGGCAGTGGTTCGAGGTGCGGCGGGTTCCAGTGCATCAGGGTGTCCCTCCCGACCCGACCCGGGTCATGATCTCGCACAGCGCGCGGTCGTCGAAGATCCGCGTGGTCGGGATCCGTACGGTGGTCCGGCGCCGGCCGGTCACGGGGTGTCCCGCCAGGTTGGTCCAGTAGCAGCAGTGCCGCAGGTCGAGCCGGTCGTGCCCGGCGGCGAGCCACTGGTCGCGCTCCCGGGGGACGAGCATCACGACGAGGATCTTGTGGACGGCGACCGGGGTGCGGGCCAGCTTCACGAGGTGCTCGTTGTCGAGGGTGAAGGCGAAGGTGGGCCCGGGCGGCCGGGGCGGTATCTGGTACGTCGCCTTGAGCTGCACCTTGATGGTGACCTCGTCGTCGACGACGTGCTCCGGGGCGCCGTGGCTGACGTGCCAGTCGATGCCGTTGTCGGGAAAGGGCTGTGAGAGCGAGCAGCCGGCCGCGGCCGCGACGGCGTGCAGGTATCCCACCTGGAGGGTCTCCATGCAGGCGGTGGTGGCGAGTGTGCCGCGCAGCGGTCCGGTCGACGGACCGGTCCGTCCCTGCAGCACCCCGCCCTGTTCGGGCTGCGCGAGCGCCATGGCCGGCTCCCCATGCCTTCCGGGCTCTGCCGTCTGTGGTGGTCGGGGTGACGACCGGTCATGTGTGCGGTCCCCCAGGGGTGTTGTCTCCGCAGCCGGGCCACCGCAAACGGCGTACGCGACAAAGAGCACGGGTATCACCGATGCGGGAGAAGGTGGCACGTTTTCAAGGCAGCGTTGCCGAGTGCACCTCATCTGCCGATCGGGGACGAGGAGTTCGCCATGACACGCTGGTACGAGGGGCCGCTGGCCGCATTCGACACCGAGACCACCGGAGTGGACGTCGAGCAGGACCGGATCGTGTCCGCCGCGCTCATCGTCCAGGAGTGTGCGGGCGGCCGGGTCCGCACCACGCGCTGGCTGGTCAATCCCGGGATCCCGGTGCCCCCGGGCGCCACGGAAGTGCACGGGCTCACCGACGAGCACCTCCAGCGCAACGGCCGCTGGCCGGCGCCGGTGGTGGAGGAGATAGCCCGCGCGCTCGGCGAGCAGCAGGTGGCGGGCCGCCCGGTGGTGGTGATGAACGCGCCGTTCGACCTGACGCTGCTCGACCGGGAGTTGCGCCGGCACCGGGCCTCCTCGCTGGCCCGGTATCTGGACAACCGTCCGCTGACCGTGCTGGATCCGCGCGTCCTGGACAAGCACCTGGACCGGTACCGCAAGGGCCGCCGCACCCTGACGGACCTGTGCGAGCACTACGGGATCGAGCTGGAGGGCGCCCACGACGCGGCGGCCGACGCGCAGGCCTCGCTGGAGCTCGTGCGGGCGGTGGGCCGCCGGTTCGCGGCCCGCCTGGAGCGGCTGACCCCGGCGGAACTGCACACGCTGCAGGCGGTGTGGCACGCGGCACAGGCGCGCGGTCTGCAGGCGTGGTTCGCGCGCCAGGGGACGCCGGAGCCGGTGGACCCGCACTGGCCGCTGCGGCCGGACCTGTCGACGGCGGCCTAGCCCGGAAAATGAGGGAGGCCGGTCCGTGAGTAACACGGACCGGCCTGTCCCGGTGGGCGATACTGGGATCGAACCAGTGACCCCTTCGGTGTGAACGAAGTGCTCTCCCGCTGAGCTAATCGCCCGGGAACGCACTGAACAATACAGAAGACTTGGGGACGGTTCAAACCGCCTCCGGGCGCCGGGCCAGCAGGGACGCCAGGCCCCGCCGTCCGGCCCGCATCATCAGGGCGTGGTTGAGCCGGAACACCGGCCGTCCGGGCAGCGCGAGCCGACGCATCAGCGGCTGCCGCACCTCGACCTCCTGCTCGTACAGCGCCCGGGTGCGCGGGCCTCCCGCCGCGGCGCCGCGCGCCCGCACGGTCCACCGCGCCCAGCCTTCGAGATCGCCGCGCAGGGCCACCTCCAGGACTCCCCGCCCGGGGTCGCGCCGCAGCCGGGTCGCGGTGACGTGGAGGGAGTAGGGCAGCATCGACCGGATGGTCGCGGTGCCGCTGCGCTCGTCGAGCTCCTCGACCCGGCGGATCTGGGGCCACCAGTCCGGGTACTCGCCGGGCAGTTCCAGTACGGCGAAGACCCGCGCGGGCGGGGCGTCGAGGTCCCACACGCTGCGGAAGCGGTAGCGGTTCCAGCGGTCCCAGTGGCTGCGGTCCATGGATCCAGTGTGGCGCTCGGCGGTTCCGCACGGGGCCGGTTCGCGTACTCAGGGCACATCTGAGTACGTACGCCCATGTCCTGACCGCGTGACCGGCGCCACACTCCGGATATGCACACGCCCATGCCGCCGGCCGAGGAGCTGGCGCTCATCGACCGCGAGTTGGCCCGACTCGACTCCCACCGCCAGTACTTGCTGGCCCGCCGGGACTGGCTGTTGCGCCTTCTGCACGCGGCCGGGCCGACGCCCTCGCCGGCCGCCGCTCCCGGTTTCGCTCCGGGGTTCGCTCCGCCGGCCGGCCCCGCGAAGGACGCCTCGGCGCCGAGTGCGCAGAACGTGCTGCTGACCCTGGGCGCCGTCCTGCTGGCCGTGGCCGCGCTGGCGTTCACGCTCGTGAGCTGGGGCTCGCTCGGGATCGCCGGCCGCTCCGCGGTGCTGGGCGTGGTGACCGCCGTGGCGCTGGCGGCGCCCGTGCCGCTGCTGCGCCGCGGGCTGCGGTCGACGGCGGAGTCCGTCGCCGCGGTGGGGCTGCTGCTGACGGTGCTGGACGCGTACGCGCTGTACGTCGTCGCCGCGCCGGACGTCGACCCCCGGGCCTACGCGGCCGGGGCCGCCGCGGTGCTGGCGGCGGCGTGGGCCGGGTACGGGGCGGCCCTGCGCGGGCTGCGGATCCCGGTGCCCGCCTCGGTACTGGCCGCGCAGCTCCCGCTGCCGCTGGCGGCCCTGGCCCTGCAGGCGGGCCCGCAGGCGCTCGCCTGGGCACTGCTGGTGACGGCCGCGCTGGACGCGGCGCTCGCGCTGCGGCTGCGGTGGGCGGCGCTGCCGGCGGCCGTACCGGGTGCCGGTGCGCTGCTGACGGGGGTCTCCGAGTCCTGGTCGGCGGCTTCGGCGTCCGACGCCCTGGCCCCGGCCGCGCTGCTGCTGGCGGGCGCGGCCCTCGGGGTGGCGGCGGCCTGGCGGGAGCCGCGCGCCCGGGCGGCGGCCCTGGTCGGCGGTCTGGCCGCGGTGGCGGCGCTGGGGGGTGTGGCCCGGCCGGAGCTTTCCCCCGCCTGGGCGGTGGTGGCGTACCTGCCGGCGGCACTGGCCCTGTCGGCGACCGTACGGGTCCACGCGCTCCCGGCGGCGGTCCGCCACGGACTCGCCCGGGCCGGGGCGGGTGTGGCCGCACTGGCGGCGCTGCTGTCCGCGGCGCCGGTCGCCGCGACCCTGGGCTCCCGGGTCCGGGTCCTGGCGGAGGTGTGGGCCGGGACGACCCCGGACGCCGGTCCGTCCGGGGCGGGCGTGGCGCCCGCGGTGGCGCTGCTGCTGACGGCGGGGGCCGCCTGGTGGCTGTCGCGGGCGCTGTCCCGGCCCGAGCCGGCGGCCGTGGCGGCGGTCCTCGCGTGGGCGGGTCTGTTCACGGTCCCCGTCCTGCTCGGCCTGCCGCCGGCGGCGGTGTTCGCCGTCCAGCTGGCGGTGACGGGCGCGGCCGGGACGATCGCGCTGCGGGCCCCGGTCCGGGCGACCGGGATCGCGGCGGGCGCCTGCGCCCTGCTCGGGGCCCTGAACGTGTCCCTGGGCGCGCTGGACGGCCGTACGTCGACCTTCGCGGTGTGGGGGCTGCTGGGCGTGCTCGGCGCGGCTGGGGCGGCGTACGGGCCCGCCCCCCGCCCGGCCCGCGCCGGGGCGGCGGTCTGCGTCGTCGGCCATGCCACGGGGCTGCTGGTGGCCTCGGCCGCGCTGACGGACCTGGCGGTGGTGTGGTGGGCGCTGCCGGTGCTCGCGGTCCCTGCGACGGTGGCCGCGCTCGGCCCCCGGCTGGGCGGCGTACGGCTGCCCGTGGAGATCGCGGCGGGTGTGGCGGGCGCCGTGGCGGTGGCCCTGTCGGCCGGGCGGGCCGGGAACCTGGCTCTGGTCCTGGCACTGCTCGGGGTGGTCTGCGCGGGGGCGGCGGTGCGGCCGGAGCGGCGCGTACCGGGCTGGGCGGCGGGGGCGCTGTTCGTGGCGGCGACCTGGGTCCGGCTGGCGGAGGTCGGGGTCACGGCGCCCGAGGCCTACGGCCTGCCGGTGACGATCCCGGCCCTGGCGGTGGGCGTGCTGCGGCGCCGCAGGGATCCCGCGAGCTCGTCCTGGACGGCGTACGGCCCCGGGCTGTCGGCGACGCTGCTGCCGAGCCTGGTGGCGGCCTGGGCGGACCCGGAGTGGCTGCGCCCGCTGCTGCTGGGGTCGGCGGCCCTGGCGGTGACCCTCACGGGGGCCCGGCGGCGGCTCCAGGCGCCGCTGCTGCTGGGCGGCGCGGTGCTTGCGGTGGTGGCGCTGCACGAGCTGGCCCCGTACGTGGTGCAGGTGGCGGGGGCGCTGCCGCGCTGGGTGCCGCCGGCGATGGCGGGAGTGCTGCTGCTGGCGGTGGGCGCGACGTACGAGAGGCGGCTGCGCGACGCGCGCCGGCTGCGGGACGCGATCGGCCGGCTCGCCTGACCGGGCGGGCCCGACCCCCGGCGGGCGGGCGGGAAACGCCCGAGGCCCGGAGACTGTGAAGTCTCCGGGCCTCGGGTCCGGGTGGGCGATACTGGGTTCGAACCAGTGACCCCTTCGGTGTGAACGAAGTGCTCTCCCACTGAGCTAATCGCCCGGACGCACCGCAAACATTACCGCATGTCAGCGGTGCTCCTTGACCATCACTGGTCCTTGATGTTCCACGGCAGGACGAGCCCGTACTTCCACAGGTAGAAGCCGATCAGCGCGCCCGCGATGACGAGGCCGACGCTGGTCAGGATGATGTTGCGGCGGCGGACCTTCGGGTCGAGCGCCTTCTGTGCGGCCTCGGTCACCTTGCGCTTGGTCCAGCGCAGCACGAGGTGGGCCCAGGCGAACTCGGTGGCCCAGATCGCCAGGCCCGCGAAGATCGCCACCCAGCCGGGGCCGGGCAGCACGAGCATCGCGATGCCCGCGCCGATGACGGCCAGGCCGACGACGAAGACGCCGACCTGCCAGCTCAGGTGCAGGCTGCGGTTGGCCTTGATGAAGGCGGGCGCCTTCGACACGTGCGGCGTCTCTTCGTCGGCTGCGCCTTCGGCGGCTGCGCCGGCTCCGGTCGCCTCGGCGGGCTCGCTCGTCCCGCGGTCACTCCCCGTATTCATGCGTTGAATCTACCCGAGTGTCGAGCACACATGAACGGTGCTTTGGATCCGCCGTCCGAGGGACCCAGAGGTCCGCAAAACGGTCAGAGGGGTTTACAACGGCACCGTAGGTGGCATGTCGATTTCGCCGACGTGCGAATCCCCGAGCGCACACTGAGCGAAAGGCCCTGGCGCTTATGAACACCACGGTCAGCTGCGAGCTGCACCTGCGCCTCGTTGTGTCGAGCGAGTCCTCACTGCCTGTACCCGCGGGCCTGCGGTATGACACGGCCGACCCCTACGCCGTGCACGCCACCTTCCACACCGGCGCCGAGGAGACGGTCGAATGGGTGTTCGCCCGCGACCTCCTCGCAGAGGGCCTTCACCGGCCCACCGGAACCGGAGACGTCCGCGTCTGGCCGTCCCGCAGCCACGGTCAGGGGGTCGTCTGCATCGCCCTGAGCTCACCGGAGGGAGAAGCACTGCTCGAAGCACCCGCCCGAGCACTGGAGTCATTCCTCAAGCGGACGGATGCCGCGGTCCCGCCCGGGACCGAACACCGGCACTTCGACCTCGACAAGGAGCTCTCCCACATCCTGGCCGAAAGCTGAGCCAGCTCCGACGAGCACCTGACCGCGCGACACCGTCCGACTCGGGGCGACGGTGTGTGCCGGACAACCACATACGACGTACCGGCGCTGTCCCCGCGGGAGCCACCCGCGTGGGCGGCGCCGCTGCGCGTCCGGGGCCATGAGCCCGGCCCGGTCCGCCGGGCGCCCCCTTTTGGAGGAACCCGCTAGAGTCGGCCCCCAGCGGCGGCACAGGTCGCCGCCGCAGGCCCGGCCCTTGAGGGAGACCACCGTGCAGATCCCCCACGACACCCGTCGCGCACTCGACGTCGTCGTCGCGCTGGTGAACACATCGGCCGAGGCGAACCAGCCCGACGCGCTCTCGGACCTCGGCGCGCTGCGCGCCTTCGTCCAGGAGTACTCGATCAGCGACGTCGGCGAACTCGGCTCCGGCGACCTCGCGGGCGTGCGCACGGTGCGCGGCAAGTTCGCGCAGGTCTTCGCCGCGACGGAGCCCCGCGCCGCGTCCGCGCTGATCAACGAGCTGGTGGCGACGGCGGGCACCACCCCGCAGCTGACCGACCACGACGGCTACGACTGGCACGTGCACTACTTCGCACCGGGCGCCTCGGTGGGTGACCACCTGGCGGCGGACGGCGGCATGGCCCTGGCCTTCATCGTGGTCTCCGGCGAGCAGGAGCGCCTGCGCCGCTGCGAGGCCCCGGACTGCCGGCGCGCCTTCGTGGACCTCTCCCGGAACCGCTCCCGACGCTACTGCGACAGCCGGACCTGCGGGAACCGACTGCACGTCGCGGCGTACCGGGCTCGTCGCAAGGGGGCCGACGCGGGTCCGTCAGAGCAGGAAGAGATCGTGTACGGCGGCCAGCAGCAGCAGGACGCCGATCACGGCTAGGAAGATCATCAGGGGCGGCTGGGACAGGGCGAAGAGGCAGCCTCTCGGCTCCTCGGCAACGGAGGCGGGGGCCGGAGCGGGAACCGTCGGCTCACCCTGCGATGTCTCGAGCATGTCGGGGCGATGATGGCGCAGCCCACCGTCGAGGCCGGTCCAACACGCCAATTTTCGTGCGGGAGTTCGCCCGATCTCGTGGATCGGATCGGGATCCCGGGACCTCGGCTCAGATGCCGTGCTTCTTGAGGATCGCCTCGATGTCCGAGAAGTCGTCCCCGGCGGCGGCCGGGGCCTGCGGCTTCTGGGCACCGGCGCTCCGACCGGAACCGAGCGAGGGCGCCGAGGCGTCCGGGGCGATGGCCTCGGGGGCGCGTCCGGCCTTCTTGCCCACCCCCCGGCGCTCGACGGCGCGGGTGGTGAACAGGAGCAGCCAGGCCAGCCCGAGCAGCCCGAAACCGATCCAGACGGTCGGGTTGAAGGCGATCCCGGACACCCACTCCACCAGGCCCGTCATCACGAGGGCGACCGGCACCAGCGAGTACGCGGCGATCCTCGTGGCGGCCAGGAACCGCTTGCGGTAGGCGGTCACCGCGGCGATGCCCAGCCCCGCCGCGGACACCGCGGAACAAATGGTCTCGGCGAGCATGCGGTCCTCCGGCTGTTCGACGGCTGGGCGATCTGTCCCCATCCATCCTGCACCGGCCGTCACCCCCGCGGCCAGGCCCGGGGCGGCCGCCGGGCGGATCTCCGGGACATCTCGGGGTCGCTCCTCATCCCTGGGGAGTGGGTGCGGGGGAACGGGCGCCCCCGGGGGCTGGGAGACTGGGGGACATGACCGATTCCGTGATCCTCGACGTCTGGTGCGAACTCCAGTGCCCGGACTGCCACAGCGCGCTGGACGACGTGCGCGCCCTGCGGGCCCGCTACGGCGACCGGCTGGACATCCGGCTGCGCCACTTCCCGCTGGAGAAGCACAAGCACGCCTTCGCCGCGGCGCAGGCCGCCGAGGAGGCCCTGGAGCAGGGGAAAGGCTGGGCGTACGCGGAGGCCGTACTGGCCAGGACCGCGGAGCTGACCGAGCGCGGCGAGTCGGTGCTGCTGGATGTGGCGCGTGAACTGGGCCTGGACGCCGAGGAGTTCGACACCGCGCTGATCGACGGCCGGCACATCCTGATCGTCGACGCCGACCAGGCCGAGGGCAAGGCGATCGGCGTGACCGGCACCCCGACGTACGTGATCGACGGCGAGCGCCTCGACGGCGGCAAGAGCCAGGAGGGCCTGCGCGCCCGCATCGAGGAGATCGCCGACCGCCTGCTGGCCGAGTCGGCCTGACAGGCCCAACCGGCCTAGATCAGCTCTTTCCGCGCGTTCACCGTGCTGTCCCGGTAGCCGAGTGACGTGTAGAGGTGCCGGGCCGGGGTGTTGTCCTCGTGGACGTGCAGCGCCAGGAGACGGGCGCCCGAGGCCAGGGCGGCGTGCTCGGCCAGCAGCATGAGGGTCCGGCCGTGCCCGCGCCCTCGGTGTTCGGTGGCCACCTCCACGTCCCAGACGTACGGAACGGGCCCCACGGCCGGCAGGTCGCGCTCCCCCACCCACAGGGTGCCGAGGACGGTCCCGTCCGGCGCCTGGAGGACGAGGAAGGCCGCGCCGGGGGTGTCCCGCCCGGCCGGCAGCAGTTCGGCGTGCTCCCCGCGGGAGGCGTCCAGGGCCTGCTCGGCCGTCACACCCGGGCCGGCGAGGTGGCGGCTGTACTCGACGACGGCCCGCTCCTGCCAGGCCTCGTACTCGGGCCCGGTCATCGGGCGGCCGGCGACGTCCGGCGGGAGCGCGGGCGGCAGTTGCGGCAGTTCCTTGACCTGGACGCGGCCGGTCACCCGATAGCCGAGGGTCTCGGCCATCCGCAGCGCCGGCCCCGCGTCGGCGGGCACCGATACGGCGATGCCCGTGCAACCCCAGGAACGCAGCACTTCCTCGGCGGCGAGGGCCGCGACGGTGGCGCGCCCGCGCCGCCGGTCCGGCTCGTCGATCCACAGCGCCCTGATCACACCGGTGCGGGGCTGAGCGGCCGAACGGGTGGCCAGTTCGACGCTGCCCACGCGCCGGCTGTTCACCCGCACTTCGTAGACCCGGGAACGGGTTCCGTCACTGTTGCGCTGGAGCGGCTGCGCGGGCCGCAGGGTAGTGGTCATCACTTGGTGTTCTACCTGCCCCGCGGGCCCGCGTCACCGGGATTCACGGATCGAGATCCGCGCCGGCCTTCGCGTCGAAGATCCGCATGGCCTCGGTCGTGACCGGGCCGGGGGCCGTGCCCAGCTCGCGCGCGTCGATCCGTACGACCGCCTGGACGTCGCGCAGCGAGGAGGTCAGGAAGACCTCCTCGGCCTGCTCCAGGACCTCGACGGGCAGGTCGGTCTCCTTGGCACCGGACCATTCCACGACGAGGGCGCGGGTGATGCCGGCCAGGCAGCCGGAGGCCAGGGGCGGGGTGTGCAGCTGCCCGTCGAGGACGACGAAGACGTTGGAGCCGGTGCCCTCGCAGAGCCGGCCGACGGTGTTGGCGAGGAGGGCCTCGGAGGCGCCGGCGCGGTGGGCGGCGGCCAGCGCCACGACGTTCTCCGCGTACGAGGTGCTCTTGAGGCCGGCGACCGCGGAGCGCTCGTTGCGGACCCAGGGCACCGTGACGACGGCCGTGGTGTCGGGGCGGCGCACGGACTCGGCGAGGGCCACGATCAGGGTCGGGCCGCCGTCTCCGCGGTCCGAGCCGAGCGGGGAGACGCCGCCGGTGTAGGTGACGCGCAGCCGCCCGTGTTCCACCGGGTTGGCTTCGAGCACGGCGGCGCAGGCGCGGCGCACCTCGTCGTGGTCGGGGTCGGGCAGGCCGAGGCCGCGGGCCGAGCGGGTCAGCCGCTCGAGGTGGCGGGTGAGCGCGAAGGCGCGGCCCCGCTCCGCTTTCAGCGTCTCGAAGACGCCGTCCCCCACGGTCAGCCCGTGGTCGAAGACGGACACCTTCGCGCTGTCCACGTCCCGAAGTGCTCCGTCGAGCCAGATGCTCACCGTGCGGCCCCTCTCACGATCCCGTTCGGCCTGTCGCCTGATGCGCCCCCGACGCTACCCGGAGCAGCCGGGCGGCCTTGAGCTCGGTCTCCGCCCATTCGCGGTCGGGGTCGGAGCCCCAGGTGATGCCGGCTCCGGTGCCGAAGCGCAGGCGCGGCCCGCCGGGGGCTTCTCGGTCGATCCAGAAGGTGCGGATGCCGACGGCGAGCTCGGCGGTGCCCCGGTCGGCGTCGACCCAGCCGATCCCACCGCAGTACGGGCCCCTGGGGACGGTCTCCAGGGCCTCGATGATGCGCAGGGCGGAGGACTTGGGGGCGCCGGTGACGGAGCCGGGCGGGAAGGTGGCCGCGAGGAGCTCGGGCCAGCCCGCGCCGTCGGCGAGTTCCCCGCTGACGGTGGAGACGAGGTGGACCAGGCCCGGGTGCTCCTCGACGGCGCACAGCTCGGGGACGGTGACCGAGCCGGTGGCGCAGACCCGGCCGAGGTCGTTGCGCACGAGGTCCACGATCATCACGTTCTCTGCGTGGTCCTTGGGGAGCAGGTCGGCCGCGGTGCGGCCGGTGCCCTTGATGGGGCCGGACTCGACGTGGCGGCCGGCCCGGCGCAGGAACAGCTCCGGGGAGGCGGTGGCGATCTCCACGCCGTGCGCGGGCAGCCGAATCGTTCCTGCGTAGGGAGCCGGGTTCCCGCGCGCCAGGAGCGCCGTGAGGGCGTCGACGTCCGCGCCCTCGGGATCGGGCAGCGGTGCGGACATCACGCGGCAGAGGTTGGCCTGGTAGACCTCGCCGGCCGCGATGTGCTCGCGAATGCGGCGGACGCCCGCCACGTACGCGGCGCGGTCCAGGGAGGAGGTCCACTGGTCGGCGGAGGGGCCGCGCCAGGCGCCGGGGACGGGCGAGGGGACGGGGTCAGGGCGTATGTCCCCGAAGCGCGCGCAGACGAGCCGCCCTTCGAAGTCGGCGGCCACCGCCCAGAAGCCGGTGGAGTCGAGGGCACCGGGGTCGCCGGTGACGTCTCGGAGGTCGGTCGCGAGGAGGCCGCCGAAGCGGGCCATGGGAGGCAGGTCGTGCACGGCTGCGAGTCTATGACCGGTGACGCGACGGCGCCGGGGAGGTGACGGTCGCGTGACCGCTGGTGATCGAGCGGCAGCACGCTGCGGAAACGCGTTTTTGAGCTGGCCCGGGAATCCGCTAGAGTTCAACACGTCGCCAGGGAGCGAAGGGGAAAAACCCCGGAGCGAACACGGTGACCTGCGGACGTAGCTCAGTTGGTAGAGCACCACCTTGCCAAGGTGGATGTCGCGAGTTCGAGTCTCGTCGTCCGCTCGAAGTGGGGGTCTTCTTCCCGAGAACCCCTGCAGCTCCATGGTGGAGTGGCCGAGAGGCGAGGCAACGGCCTGCAAAGCCGTCTACACGGGTTCAAATCCCGTCTCCACCTCCAAGGACGATTAGCTCAGCGGGAGAGCGCTTCCCTGACACGGAAGAGGTCACTGGTTCAATCCCAGTATCGTCCACTGGTCCGCAAGGATCCCCGCGCGATTAGCTCAGCGGGAGAGCGCTTCCCTGACACGGAAGAGGTCACTGGTTCAATCCCAGTATCGCGCACGCAGTACCATGGAACACCTGCTTGACCTGCGGCTTTCCAGCCGTGGTGCCCGCGCGATTAGCTCAGCGGGAGAGCGCTTCCCTGACACGGAAGAGGTCACTGGTTCAATCCCAGTATCGCGCACCATCCGGAAGCCCCGGCCGTCTCGACGGCCGGGGCTTCCGCGTTCACCGGTTGCGCGTCAGGAGGAGAAGAGCATCCGGCCGAATCCGCCGCGGTGGTGGTGGCCGTGACCGTGACCGTGGCCTCCGTGGTGCGGGGCGCCCCAGGCGGGGGCGGCGGCCACGTGCTGGGGCGGGTACGGGGCGGGCGGTGCGGCGGGCGGCGGGACCTGGCCGTACTGCTGGGCGGTGTACTGGGATTCCAGGCGGGTCAGCGCCTCCAGCTCGCCGTAGTCGAGGAAGATGCCGCGACAGCCGCTGCACTGCTCTATCTGGACACCGTTGCGGTTGTAGGTGTGCATCATCGCGTGACACTTCGGACACTGCATGGGCGGTTCAACTCCTCGGCGTGGACGTGGCCACCGGATGACCGGATGCGTGCCCGGTGGCGCGGAGCTCACCCTACGACGGAAGCTCTCGTTCCAAGTCGGCCGGGAGCGCCGCTATTCGGCCGCAGGCGTCCACCATCAGCCGCTCCCCCTCGTCGAGCCGGCGCCGCCCCTCCGCCGCCTTGGCCAGCGCCAGGGCCGCGGTCTGGACGGTGAGCGCACGGGCGGCGAGGTCGAGTTCCGGCCAGGGATCGGTGCCGGGCGGGCCCGCGGCCGGGCCGCCGGCGGCGCGGTAGGCGTCGAGGAAGCGCTGCCAGGCCCCCGGGTCGAGCAGCCCGGCGGCGAACCACGCCGCCGGGCGGCCCAGGTCCCAGGTCGGGGTGCCGAGCCCGAGGTCGTCCACGTCGATGAGGAACCAGGGGCCCTGAGGGGCGGGGTACCGGACCAGCTGCCCCAGGTGCAGGTCGCCGTGGCACAGCGTTCCGCCGGGCGGCGCCTGCGCCTCCCCGCGCGCCCAGGCAGGGAGCGTCGCCGCGGCGGCCCGCACGGAGCGCACCTCGCCCGGGTCCGGGCCCGCGGGCAGTTTCTCCGCCCTCCGCAGGCGGTCCAGGGCGCGGGCGAGCTTGGTGGGGCCGCGCATCGGCGGCAGCGGGCCGGGGAGGGCGGCGAGCGGTGTCCGGTGGAGGGCCGCGAGGAGCGCGGCGGTCGCCTCCCAGGGGGCCTCCTCGGGGCGCTGCGGGTCGACGGGGGCACCGTACGGCCACAGGGAGACGGGCCGGTCCTGCACCCTGCCGGGCACGGGGAGCAGCGGGGGCAGCAGTACGCCGCCCAGTGCCTGGTGACCGGCGATCCGCAGGCGTACGGCGAGGGCCTCGTGGTCGGCGTCCCCGGCATGGGCCTTGGCCACGACCTCCCCGCAGCGCACCACGGTGCCGTCGTCCCGGTCCGCGAGGAGGGCGTACGGGAGCGGCTGGGCGGTACAGGCGGCGAGTGCCTCGGGCAGCGAGTCGGTCATGGGAACCCCGGGGTGGCTGGTGCAACAGCGGCCTCCTGGGGATCGTACGCCGGGCCGGCCGGATCGGGGCCGGACGAAGGGCATGAAAAAGGGTGCTGCCCGTCCGACTCCCCAGTCGTACGGGCAGCACCCTTCACCTGCCGTCCGTCGTCGCTCCCCCGTCCCCACGGGGTTCGACAGACCGATGTCCCGGTCCGGGCCGCTCTCCCGGACCCGGGGCGCCGCTCAGCGCCCCAGCATCACGCCAACGGACGACGCCTGTGCCGCCACCTGGTCGAAGCCTCCGAAGAGGAAGAGCAGGAGGGCGGCCAGGGGGAGGACCATGGCCGCGGCCACCAGAGGATGGCGCCTACCGGACTCGTGGCTGTTGAACGCGAAGGCCTTGCGTCCCTGCCGTGCGATGTCCGCCATGATCCTCTCCCTGTCGATTCGGCAGCGGCGGGCTTCGACCTCGGGGGACGAGAGCACTTGCCCGCCGCTTGACCTCAACACTAGGCGCGCGGGGGTCCCGTGGCCTCATGCCCTCGTACCCTTTGGCGGGCCTCCAGGAGGATGACGGGCCGTGCCCGGTGTACTCCCCTGGGTGGAGACCGTCCCCCGTAAGTGGGGGACTTCCCGGAGGGGATGACCGGAGCGTAGTGACTTCGCTCACTTCCGTCACTCCCTGCACACGGATGTCCGCCCATCGACCCTCGGCAAGATCGACTCGGTGCGGGGGTCGCGCGGGTGCGCCCCGGCGGAGCGGGATGCACCCGGGCGGCCGGTCCGCGCCCCCAATCCCCTTGGTCCACAAGCCGTTTGGAAACGCGCCGGACCGGGCGGCCGGGTCGGGGCGGACTCCCTGAGGATCCCTCAAGTGTGTTGTGCCGTACTGACGATCGAATCTCCCGGCGAGGGCGCGGCCTCTGAGCACGCATGCCGGATGGTCCGTAAGCTGTGCCACGTCAACAGGACGACCGGCCAGCGGGGTGGACATGGCGATGATGCGGCTCCGGCGCGAGGACCCGCGTGTCGTCGGCTCGTTCAGGCTGCACCGACGGCTCGGCGCCGGCGGCATGGGTGTGGTCTACCTGGGATCGGACCGGCGGGGGCAGCGCGTCGCGCTCAAGGTGATCCGGCCCGATCTGGCCGAGGACCAGGAGTTCCGCTCCCGGTTCGCCCGCGAGGTGTCCGCCGCCCGGCGGATCCGCGGCGGGTGCACGGCACGGCTGGTGGCGGCGGACCTGGAGGCCGAGCGGCCCTGGTTCGCCACGCAGTACGTCCCCGGGCCCTCGCTGCACGACAAGGTGGCCGAGGAAGGCCCCCTCACGGCCTCGCAGATCGCGGCGATCGGCGCCGCCCTGTCCGAGGGCCTGGTCGCCGTGCACGAGGCGGGGGTCGTCCACCGCGACCTCAAGCCCTCGAACATCCTTCTCTCCCCCAAGGGCCCGCGGATCATCGACTTCGGGATCGCGTGGGCCACCGGGGCGAGCACGCTCACCCATGTGGGCACCGCCGTCGGCTCCCCCGGCTTCCTCGCGCCCGAGCAGGTGCGCGGAGCCGCCGTGACCCCCGCGACCGACGTCTTCGCCCTCGGCGCCACCCTGGCCTACGCGGCGACCGCCGACTCGCCCTTCGGGCACGGCAGTTCCGAGGTCATGCTGTACCGGGTGGTGCACGAGGAGCCCCACCTGCACGGGGTCCCGGACGCGCTCGCGCCGCTCGTACAGGCCTGCCTGGCCAAGGATCCCGAGGACCGGCCCAGCACGCTCCAGCTGTCGATGCGGCTCAAGGAGATCGCGGCCCGCGAGGCCCAGGGGCTCTCCGAGACCCGACCGCCGGCCCAGCGCGCCCGGACCGACCGGACCGACCGACCGACGGGACTGCTCCCCGAGCCCGCCGAACCGTACGCCGACCAGCGCGCGGAACGCCGCACGGGGGGCGGCACCATGCCCCGGGGCAAGGGCGGGGTCCCGAGCGGACCGCACTCGCGGCCCTCGTCCTCCCGCCACCCGCAGGGCTCCGGCGGCCCGTCCTCGCGGCCGACCTCGGGACGCACGGGGGGCCGCCCGGCGCCCCGGACCACCGGGACGGGGCGGCGCCCTTCGCGGCCGGACCCGCGGTTGATGCGGCAGCGGCTGATCGTGTTCGTCGTGGTGACGCTGATCGTCGCGCTGGGCATCGCCGCCGCCCAGAAGCTGTAGCGGAGCCGCCCGCCTAGGAGCGGCCGCCGGCCACCGCGTAGAAGGCGACGGCGGCAGCGGCGCCGACGTTCAGCGAGTCCACGCCGTGCGCCATGGGGATCCGTACCCACTCGTCGGCCGCGACCAGCGCCTGTGTGGACAGGCCGTCGCCCTCCGCGCCGAGCATCAGCGCGACCCGCTCCAGGGAGTGCGGAGCGGCCACGTCGATCGGCGAGGCCTTCTGGTGCGGGGTGAGCGCGAGCAGCTTGAAACCGGCCTCGCGCACCGAGTCCAGGCCCTTGGGCCAGGTGTCGAGACGGGCGTAGGGGACGGAGAAGACCGCGCCCATGGAGACCTTCACCGAGCGCCGGTAGAGCGGGTCCGCGCAGTCCGGCGACAGCAGCACCGCGTCCATGCCGAGGGCGGCGGCGCTACGGAAGATGGCACCGATGTTGGTGTGGTCGTTGACCGCTTCCATGATGACCACGCGCCGGGTCGTGGCCAGCAGCTCGTCGGCCGTCGGCAGCGGCTTGCGCTGCATGGAGGCGAGGGCGCCGCGGTGCACGTGGTAGCCGGTGACGCGTTCGGCGAGCTCCGGGGTGACCGCGTAGACCGGGGCCGGGAGCTCGTCGATCACGTCGCGCATGACGTCGACCCACTTGGAGGAGAGCAGCATCGACCGCATCTCGTACCCGGCGTCCTTGGCACGTCTGATGACCTTCTCGCCCTCGGCGATGAAGAGGCCTTCCGCGGGCTCGCGCCGGCGCCGGAGTTCGACGTCGGTCAGGCCCGTGTAGTCGCGCAGGCGCGGGTCGTCGGGGTCTTCGACGGTGATGAGATCAGCCACAGGGTGATACTGCCTTGTCCTGGGTGCGGTGCCAACGGCCTGTCAGGCGTTGGTGGCGGGAAGCGGGTCACCGGGAGCGTTGACCCGGACGACGTCACCGATCACGATGACGGCCGGCGGACGGACCTCCTCCGCGCGGACCCGCTCGCCGACGGTGGCCAGGGTGGCGTCCACCCGTCGCTGGGCGGCGGTGGTGCCCTCCTGGACGACCGCGACCGGGGTCTGCGGCGAACGGCCGTGGCGGACCAGCGCCTCGGCGATCAGGCCGATCTTGTCGACGCCCATGAGGATGACGAGCGTGCCGGTGAGCTTGGCGAGGGAGGCCCAGTCCACGAGCGAGCGCGGGTCGTCGGGACCGACGTGGCCGCTGACCACCGTGAACTCGTGTGCGACGCCCCGGTGGGTGACCGGGATGCCGACGGCGCTCGGGACGGAGATGGAGCTGGAGATGCCCGGCACGACCGTGCAGGGGATGCCGTGCTCGGCGAGGGCCTGGAGCTCCTCCATGCCGCGGCCGAAGACGTACGGGTCACCGCCCTTGAGGCGCACCACGGCCTTGCCGGCCTTGGCATGCTCGATCAGGGCGTTGTTGATGGCCTCCTGGGCCATGTAGCGGCCGTACGGGATCTTCGCCGCGTCGATGACCTCGACGTGCGGGGGGAGCTCGTCGAGGAGGTCGCGGGGGCCGAGCCGGTCGGCGATGACCACGTCGGCCTCGGCGAGGAGGCGGCGGCCGCGCACGGTGATGAGGTCGGGGTCGCCGGGGCCGCCGCCGACGAGCGCGACGCCGGGGGTGTGCGGGCGGGCGGCGGTCAGGGAGCCGTCGCGCAGGCCTTCCACGACGGCGTCGCGGACCGCGGCGGAACGGCGGGGGTCGTTGCCGCTCAGGACGGCGACGGTGACGCCCTCGACGCGGCCGGTGGCCGGGGTCCAGGCAGTGGCGGCGTCGGCGTCGTCGGCGCGGACGCACCAGACCCGCTCGCGCTCGGCCTCGGCGGAGGCGGCGTCGTTGGCGGCGCGGTCGCGGGTCGCGATGAGGGCGTACCAGGCACCGGCGAGGTCGCCGTCCTCGTAGCGGCGGCGCTCCCAGCGGATCTCGCCGGTCTCGGCCATGGCGTCCACGGAGGGGGTGGCGGAGGGGGAGATCAGGAGGACGTCGGCGCCGGCCGCGACGAGCGCGGGGAGGCGGCGCTGGGCGACCTGGCCGCCGCCGATGACGACGACGCGGCGGCCGGCGAGTCGGAGTCCTACGGGGTAGGCAGGGGTGTCGGCCATGGCGGATGCGGCTCCTGATGCGGCGGTGTTCTGTCTTGCCGCTGCGGCTTTGGAGCGGCGGGGGTGTGTGCGGTGCGCGGGTGCTGACGTGCGGGTTCTTGCTGCGGGTCCACCATACGGCCCGGCCGGGGCGGGGGCGCGGGGCGGGCCCTGCGGGCGGCTTGTCCCCCACCCCGCCCCTTCCCGAAACCGGGGCTCCGCCCCGGGCCCCGCTCCTCAAACGCCGGAGGGGCTGGAGATCCCGCCCGGCGGGGCTGGATGTGCGCAGCACATCC
>NZ_JBIAUK010000042.1:51388-62629 GCF_042892775.1 Streptomyces sp. NPDC001717
GGGGGGGGGGGGGGGCGCCCCGGCCCGGGGGGGGGCCCGCCGCGGCGGGGCCCCCGGGGGGGCCCCCCCGCGGCGCCCCCCCCCCCCCCCCCCGGGGGGGGGGGGGGGGGGGGGGGGGGGGGGGCCCCCCCCCCCCCCAGCGGCGCCGCAGGGGCTACTTCTCCGTCACCCCGGCGGAGTCGAAGGTGGCCACCTCGTGCATCGCGCGGGCCGCGCTCTGGACCAGCGGGAGGGCCAGCAGGGCGCCCGTGCCCTCGCCGAGGCGGAGGTCCAGGTCGACGAGCGGGCGCAGGCCCAGCTTGTTCAGGGCCGCGACGTGACCCGGCTCCGCGCTGCGGTGGCCCGCGATGCACGCGGACAGGGCCTCGGGGGCGATGGCGCGGGCCACCAGGGCGGCGGCTCCGGCGCTGACGCCGTCCAGGATCACCGGGGTGCGCAGGGACGCGCCGCCGAGGAGGAGGCCCACGATCGCCGCGTGCTCCAGGCCGCCGATCGCCGCCAGGACGCCGATCGGGTCCGCCGGGTCCGGCTGGTGGAGCTCCAGGGCACGGCGTACGACCTCGACCTTGCGGGCGTGGGTCTCGTCGTTGATGCCCGTGCCGCGGCCGGTGACCTCGGCCGGGTCGACCCCGGTGAAGACCGAGATCAGGGCCGCGGAGACCGTCGTGTTGGCGATGCCCATCTCGCCGGTGAGGAGGGCCTTGTTGCCGGCCGCGACCAGGTCCCGGGCGGTCTCGATGCCGACCTCGATGGCCGCGACGGCTTCCTCGCGGGTCATCGCCGGGCCGGTGGACAGGTCCGCCGTGCCCGGGCGGACCTTGCGGGGAAGGAGGCCGGGGGTGGCCGGGAGGTCGCCGGCGACGCCCACGTCGATGACGCAGACCTCGGCGCCGACCTGGTTGGCGAAGGCGTTGCAGACCGCGCCGCCGCCGAGGAAGTTCGCCACCATCTGGGTGGTGACCTCCTGCGGCCACGGCGTGACGCCCTGGGCGTGGACCCCGTGGTCGCCGGCGAAGATCGCGACGGCCGCGGGCTCGGGGATCGGCGGCGGGCAGACCCGGGAGAGGCCCGCGAGCTGTGCGGAGATGATCTCCAGCATGCCGAGCGCCCCCGCGGGCTTCGTCATGCGCTTCTGCCGCTCCCACGCCTCGCCGAGCGCCTTCGCGTCGAGCGGGCGGATGCCGGCGACCGTCTCGGAGAGCAGGTCGTGCGGCTCCTCGCCGGGCAGCGCGCGGCGCCCGTACGTCTCCTCGTGCACGACCCAGGAGAGCGGGCGGCGCTTGGACCAGCCGGCCTGCGCCAGCTCGGGCTCTTCGGGGAACTCGTCGACGTAGCCGACGCACAGGTACGCGACGACCTCCAGGTGCTCCGGCAGGCCGAGCGCGCGGACCATCTCGCGCTCGTCGAAGAAGCTGACCCAGCCGACGCCGAGGCCTTCGGCGCGCGCGGCGAGCCACAGGTTCTCGACGGCGAGGGCCGAGGAGTACGGGGCCATCTGCGGCTGGGTGTGCCGGCCGAGGGTGTGGCGGCCGCCGCGGGTGGGGTCGGCGGTGACGACGATGTTCACCGGGGTGTCGAGGATCGCCTCGATCTTGAGTTCCTTGAACTGCTTCGCCCGGGCCTTGGGCAGCGAGTTCGCGTAGGCCTCGCGCTGGCGCTGGGCGAGCTCGTGCATCGTCCGGCGGGTCTCGGCGGAGCGGATGACGACGAAGTCCCAGGGCTGGGAGTGGCCGACGCTGGGCGCGGTGTGGGCCGCCTCCAGCACGCGGAGCAGCACCTCGTGCGGGATCGGGTCGGTACGGAAGCCCTTGCGGATGTCGCGGCGCTCGCGCATCACGCGCAGGACGGCCTCGCGCTCGGCGTCGTCGTACGCCGGAGCGGGTTCGCCGGCGGCGGGCTCGGCCGGGGCGACCGCCTCGGGCTCGACGGGTTCGCCGGCGGCGGCCTCGGCGGGGTGGGCTGCCGGGTCGAGTGCCTCGGACTCGGCGGGTTCGGCCGCGGCGGGGTCGACGCCCTCGGGTGCGACGGGGCCGACCGTCTCGGGCTCGACGGGCTCGACGGGCTCGGCCTCCGGGGCGGCCGCTGCGAGCGGCTCCGCCGGAGCGGCTGCGGCCGGGTCGACCGCGCCGGGCTGCGGCGCCTCGGCCGTGAGGGTCACGGCCGGGTCCGCGGCGGCGGGCTCGGGGGCCTCGGGCTGCGGAGCGGCGGCTTCGGCCTGTACGGCCGGCTCGGGCTGCGGGGCTTCGGCCGCGGCGGGCTCGGCCGGGACGGGCTGCGGGGCTTCGGCCTCGACCGCGGCGAGCGGCTCGGGGTGCGGCGCGGCCTCGGGCGCGACCGGCTCGGCGGCCGGCTCGACGGCCTCGGGGGCCGCCGGGGTGGCATCGGCCGCGACGGGCTCGGGCGCCTCCGCGGGAGCCTGGACGGCCTCGGGCGCGACGGCCTCCGCCGGCGGCTGCTCCACGGCAACGGCGGCCACGGGCGGGACCTCCGCGGGAGCCTGCGCGACGGGAATCCCGGGGACCGCGGGCAGCGGCTGGAGGAGCTCGGTCGGTACCGGCACGGCGGCCGGGAAGGCCTCGGCCGGGGCTGCCTCGGCCGGGGCTGCCTCGGCCACTGCGGGCGCGGCGGGCGCGTCAGGCCGGCCCGGCGTCTCCACGGGGAGGGGCAGCGGCTCGGGCTCGACCGGCAGGGCCGCGGCATCGGCCGGGAGTTCCACGGCCACCGGGAACGGCTCGGGTTCGGCCGGGGGTACGGGGGCCGTCTGCGGGGGCTCCTGCGCGAAGACGGGCTGCTGTCCGGGGGCCTGGGCGGCTTCGGCCATCGGCTGCGGCTGCTCGGCGAGCGGCGCTTCCGTGGTCCAGGGGGCACCGGCCTGCGGCGGGATCTCGGCCGTCTGGGGGGCCGGGGCCACCGGGAGGTCGAGGTATTCGGGGCCCAAGGTCGGCGGGCCGGGCTGGTGCACGGGCGCCGGCGCCGCGGCCGGGCCGCGGTCGGCGAGGGAGCGCACGACCCCGCCGGTGGCCTCGGGCACGGGCGGACCCATGTGCAGCGGACGGCGGACCGGGGCCGGGGCGGCGGCCGGGGGCACGTTCAGTCCGCCGAGGTCGAGCGCTCCGGAGTCACGGCCGCCCGCCTCGTGCACGCCGGCGCCGTAGGAGGGGTACTCGGGATAGGCGGCCGGCTCGGCGAACACCGGGGCCTCGGAGTACTGCTGATCGGTGCCGTAGGCCGGGAACTCGGGTGCCTGCGGGACGACCTGGGGGTCGCTCCACGAACCCTGGCCGCTCGGCATCAGGAGCAGTTCCTCGTCCTCCGGCTCCGCCGGGTCGTCCACGAGGTCGTGGAAGGCGTAGCCGGCGGGAATCGGTGCCGGGATCTGGACCGGAGCGGGGATGCCCTGCTGATCCACCATGCCCGCGTTGTCCGGGTGACCCGCTCCCGGGACCTGGCCGGTGTCAGTCATGCGTACCCCTCGCCCATCGGTTGTGCCTCTTCGATCGCCCGGCGTCCACGTGACGAACGAACGGTCCGCGCGACAACCAGTAAGCATTGTCGCGCCCGTTAGCCCTCGCGGCGGCCATAACCGCCGCGGTCCTCTGTGGACTGCGCCACGTCTCCGCACGGGCTGCGCCGTGATGCCCGAATCGTCCTGGGCGGTACGACGATCGGCCAGCCTACCCCGGCCTCCGGGTCAGCGGTTCACCGGGCGCCGGCCTGCCAGGAGGAACACCACGGAACGGTCCTGTTCGGCCCAGGTCCGGGTGTCCAGGCCGACGGACTGGAGCAGCGCGCACTCGACCGCGTACCCGTGTTCGGCGAGTACCCGGCCGATGGCCTCGGCCTCGTCGCGGGTGGACGCGTGGCTGACGATCCGTTCGGGACGCCGGTCGGCGACGGCCTCGACGACCGCGGCGCCGCCTCCGCCGACACGGACGACGTCCGGCTCGGGCAGGTCCTCCAGTACGTGGGGCGCCCGGCCCGGGACGACCTGGACCTGTACGCCGCGCTTGCGGGCGGCGGCAGTTACGCCTTCACAGGCGGCCGGGTCCGCGTCGACGGCGATGACGGCCGCGCCGAAGGCGGCGGCGTCCACGGCCACGCCGCCGGTGCCGGAGCCGATGTCCCAGACGAGGTCGCCGGGTCGGGGGCCGAGCCGGGCGAGTTGGGCGGCCCGCAGTTGTGCGGACTGCCCCTCCCCCGCTTCGGCCTGCGGACCGGCCCAGCCGCGTTCGGCGGCCGGGGCGGGGCGCTGCCCGAGCAACCAGCCCGGTTCGGTTTCGAGGGCCTGGCCGGCGCCGCCGATGACGATGACGACGTTCGGGTCGCGCCAGTTGTGGTCGGCGGCCCGGTCGGAGGTGAGGACGCTCACCTGTTCGCGGTCGGTGCCGAGTTCCTCGCAGACCACGAAGGTGCGGTGGACCCCTTCGAGGAGCAGCGCGAGTTCGACGGGTCCGGCGCCGGGCGAGGTGAGGACGGCGACCTTGGGGTGGGCTCGGCAGACGTTGACGGCGCGGCGCAGGGTGCGGCGGTTCGCGACGACGACCTGCGCGTCGTCCCAGGGCATGCCGGCGCGGGCGAAGGCGGCGGCGACGGAGGAGACGGCCGGTACGACTTCCACTTCGAGGCCGTGCTCGGGCGCGCGCAGGGTGCGTACGACGCCGAAGAAGCCGGGGTCTCCGTCGGCGAGGACGACGGCGGTGCCGCGGTGGCCGGCGATCCGGCCGGCGGCGATGCCGAGGCTGCCCAGGCGGACGCGTTCAGCGGTGGGCGGGACTTCGGGGAGCGCGAGGTGGTGGGCGGCGCCGGCCACCAGCGTCGCGGCGGAGAGCGCGGACCGGGCGGCCGCGGTCAGGGGGGAGCCGTCCCAGCCGATCACCGTGACCCGGTCGGACATCGTCGTCAGTCTCCTGGTGTGGGGGCAGGCGAATTCGTCTACGTCTTCGTCTTCGTCCGGGTGGGGACGGGGCCGGGGCCGGGGCCGGGCGTCACGGTGAGACTACCCGGTCGGCCGGTCAGCTCCAGTCGGCGCCGACGGCGTAGCCGTTCGCGCCCGCCCGCTGCCCGAAGGAGTAGGTGTCCTCGTATCCGTAGGCGGTGTCGTAGTCGTCGCCTTCGTCGAGGTCCTCGGGGAGGAGGCTCCAGACGATGAGGTCGGTGCGGGTGTCGGCCCAGGTGCCGTCGGGGTTCTGCGTGCGGACTATCCACGCGTTGCGCAGTACGCCCTCGCTGATGCAGCCGATCTTCTGGGCGACCTGCTGGGAGGCGGTGTTGTCGGCCGCGGTGCGCAGTTCGAGGCGTTCGAAGCCCTGGTCGCGGAAGAGCCACTGGGCGACGGCGAGTACGGATTCGCTGGCGTAGCCCTCGCCGCGGGCCCAGGGGGCGGTGACGTATCCGACCTCGGTGGCGCGGGTGCGCCAGTTCGTGTTCTGGAGGTGGACGATGCCGACGAGGCGCTGGGTGAGGAACTCGGTGACGGCGAAGACGATGCCGCGGCCCCCGGTGCGTTCGGCGTGGGACTGCCGGGTGGCCCACGCGTGCCCGTCCGCGGGGGTGTAAGGGTGCGGCACGGTGGTCCAGGCGGTGACGTTCTCGTCGTTCATCATCTCGGTGAGCGCGGTGACGTCGTCTTCCTCGAAGGGGCGCAGCACCAGCCGGTCCGTGCTGATGGTGACGTCCGGGAAGGTGGTAGTCATGCGCAGCTCCATCGCCTTTGCTGGACCGTTTGCGTGGGTCGTAGGCCACAGCATGCAGCATGGGCGTCACGAAGCGCATGGCCGGGTTGCCCGGAAGCGGGCAGAAGTCGGCCCCGCACGCCCACCAGGGGGTGCGGGGCCGGATCACAGCCGGGTGATCGGGACTTCGGGTCGGGATCGGGGTCAGGACTTCGGGGCGCCGAAGGCCGGGATGACCGAGCCCTGGTACTTCTCCTCGATGAACTTCTTGACCTCGTCGGTGTTCAGGAGCTTGGCGAGCTTCTGGATGCGCGGGTCGTCCTGCTTGCCGTCCTTGACCGCGAGGAAGTTGGCGTAGGGGTTGCCCTCGGCCTTCTCCAGTACCAGCGCGTCCTTGGCGGGCGACAGCTTGGCCTCGATGGCGTAGTTGCCGTTGATGACGGCGGCGTCCACGTCGTTCAGGGCGCGCGGGACCGTGGCGGCCTCCAGCTCCTTGAACTCCAGGCCCTTCTTGTCGGTGATGTCGGACAGCTTGGCAGCGGTGCCGACACCCTCCTTGAGGGTGATCAGGTTGTTCGCGGCGAGCAGCTGGAGGGCGCGGCCCTCGTTGGTGGTGTCGTTGGGGACGGCGATGGTCTGGCCGGCCTTGATGTCGGAGAGGGCCTTGACCTTCTTGGAGTAGAGGCCGAGGGGCTCCAGGTGCACGTTCACGACGGGCACGATGTGCGTGCCGTTCTTCTTGTTGAAGTCGTCGAGGTACGGCTTGTGCTGGAAGAAGTTGCCGTCGACCTGGCCCTGCTCGGTGGCGGTGTTCGGCAGGACGTAGTCCGTGAACTCCTTGACCTCCAGCTTGAGGCCTTCCTTGGCGGCGAGCTTGTCCTTGACGAAGTTCAGGATGTCGGCGTGCGGGCTCGGGGAGGCCGCGATGACGAGGGGCTTGCTCTCGTCGGTCTTGCCGCCGTCGGCCTTGGCGGTGGACGGGTCGGAGGAGCTGCCGCAGGCGGTGAGGCCGAGCGCGAGCGCGGAGGCGGTGGCGGCGAGGGCGGTGAGCTTGATGTTCTTACGCACGAAGAGTGCCTTTCTGACATTTATTCGGGGATGTGGCCCAAGCACGACAAGTGCGGGCTCTTGGGGGGGTCTGTGTTTTTCAGGCCGTCCGGCCGCGGCGGGCCAGGAGGCGGACCGCTCCGTCGCCGATCAGCTGGATCACGGTGACGAGGACGATCAGCACGACGACGGTGGCGACCATGAAGCCGGTCTCGAAGCGCTGGAAGCCGTAGGTGATGGCCTTGGAGCCGAGCCCTTCGCCGCCGACGGCGCCGGCCATCGCCGAGTAGCCGACCAGCGTGATGACGGTGGTGGTGACTCCGGCGACCAGGGAGGGCAGGGCCTGGGGCAGGAGCACCTTGCCGACCAGGGTGGGGATGCCGCCGCCCATGGACTCGACGGCTTCGATCAGGCCGTGGTCCACCTCGCGGACGGCGGTCTCGACGAGCCGGGCGAAGAAGGGGATCGCACCGATGGCGAGCGGGACGATCATGGCGGTGGGGCCGATGAAGGTGCCGACGACAGCGGTGGTGACCGGGATCAGGAAGATCAGCAGGATGATGAACGGGAGCGAGCGGCCCATGTTCACGATCACGCCGAGGACCTTGTTGAGCGGCCGGTTCTGCAGGAGGCCGCCCTTGTCCGTGAGGACGAGCAGGATGCCGATGGGCAGTCCGCCGACGACGGTCACCAGGGTGGACCACAGCACCATGTAGAGCGTGTCGTAGGTGCCCTGGGTGAGCAGGGGCTGCATCTCGGACCAGGTCACTTGGCACCATCCTCGACCAGTGCGGCCAGTTCGTCGTTCAGGGCGTCGGCGTTCGCGGCCGCGTCGACGAGCTCGACCTGGAGGCCCTGCTCGCGCAGGAAGCCCACCGGGACGACGTTCTCCTCGTAGCGGCCGGGGAGCTCGATGCGCATCCGGCCGATCTGCCTGCCGCCGACGGTGTCCATCGCGGCGCCGAGGATCGAGATGTCGACGTTGTACGTCCGCGCGAGCTGGGAGATGACCGGCTGGGTGGCGGCGTCGCCGTGGAAGGTGACGTCGACGACGGTGCGGTCGGGGCCGGTCGCGGATCCGGTGACGGGGAAGAGTTCGGCGGCGAGCTCGGAGCCGGGGGTGGCGAGGAGCTCGGAGACGGTGCCGGATTCGACGATCCGACCCCGCTTCATCAGGGCGGCCGAGTCGCAGACGGACTTGACCACGTCCATCTCGTGCGTGATGAGCAGGACGGTGAGGCCGAGCTGCCGGTTGAGGTCGCGCAGGAGCTGGAGGACGGAGCGGGTGGTCTCCGGGTCCAGGGCGCTGGTGGCCTCGTCGGAGAGCAGGACCTTGGGGTCTCCGGCCAGGGCGCGGGCGATGCCGACGCGCTGCTTCTGGCCGCCGGAGAGCTGGGACGGATAGGCCTTGGCCTTGTCGGCGAGGCCGACCAGGTCGAGGAGTTCGAGGGCCTTGCGGGCGCGGTCGCGGCCGGAGACGCCGAGGATCTCCAGGGGCAGTTCGACGTTGGCCTGGACCGTGCGCGAGGACAGCAGGTTGAAGTGCTGGAAGACCATGCCTATGCGGCTGCGGGCGCGGCGCAGTTCCTTGCCGGCGCGGCGGCCTCGGCCGGCGAGCGCGGTGAGGTCGACGCCGTCGACGGTCACGGTGCCGCTGGTGGGGCGTTCCAGCAGGTTCACACAGCGGATCAGGGAGGACTTGCCGGCGCCGCTCTGGCCGATGACTCCGTAGACCTCGCCCTCGCGGACGTGCAGGTCGACGCCGTCCAGGGCGGTGACCTCGCGGTCACGGGATGGGTAGACCTTCGTGAGGCCCGATGTGGTGATCACAGGAATTCCGTCGCTGTCGAGTGCACGGCGCGTGCGGGTGCCGTGTACGGGGCAAACATCTGGGGACGCGATACGGGCTGAAACCGGGATGAATCGGCGGTCTCGACGCGTGCGCGGGGCAGGAGCGGTCCGCGATGCGCGGACGGGCTCGGCCGGTCTCGCTTCGGGGCGCGAGGCTTGCGGAGGGGGCCCTCAGAAGGCGCACATTCGACACATACAACGAGCACCGGGCGTCATCGTCGCCTCGGTCGCAAGGGTGCGGCTGCTCGTCGTGGTCATGGGCCCCAGTAAAGCAGACATGTCGCTTCACCGATCAACGACGTCCGAATAGCGGACGGATTCCGATCGCATTCCGGACATCGTCGGTCGAGTCCAGTCGTCCGTCCCGACCCTCAGGATCCCGTCTCCCACCTGCGCGGACAGGGCGGACAGGTCCCCACGACCACGTCCGCGTCGAGGCCGGCGGCGGTGTGCGTTGTGGTCAAGGCCACGGTCCGGATGCCGGCGGCACGTCGTCGCGGAACGGCGGCGCTTCGGCGTGCGGCCTCACGTCCGCCGGCGCAGCCCGGCAAGAGGGGCGCGCGCATCGGGGCTTTCGGCCCGTAATACCCTCGCTGCATGCTCGACGCCCTGACGGTCGCCATCGGCGTGGCCGCACTCGCCCTCGCCGCCTGGTGCGGTCACGCCGCATGGCGGGACACTCCGACCAAGGACTGGCACTTCATCGGCATGGCCGTGGTGACCCTGCTGGTCCTGGCCCAGCTGGTGATAGGCCTGGTGCAGCTGGCCCGGGGCGAGAAGCCCGACGAGGGCAACGTGATCTTCGTGGCCTACCTGATCGGCGCGTTCGCCGCGGTACCGGCCGCCGGGATGCTGTCGCTCACCGAGCGGACCAAGTGGGGTTCCGTGACGGTGGCCGCGGGCGCCTTCGTCCTCGCCGTCCTCGAAGTGCGGCTCTATGACATCTGGGGGACCCCCGGTGCCTGACACCACGACGACCACCGGCGCGCCGGAGGCGCACAAGCGGCTGGTCTCCGGCCCGGGAACGCTGCTCGTGTGGCTGTACGGGGTGATGGTGGTGGGCGCGCTCTCGCGTTCGGCCTACCAGATCTCGACCCAGTTCGACCGGGCGCCGCTCGCGATCTCGTTGTCCGCGGTGGCCGCGCTCGTCTACGCGTTCATCACGTACTCGCTGGTGCGCGGCGGGGAAGCGGCCCGCCGGGCGGCGCTGGTGTGCTGCGCCGCCGAGCTGACCGGCGTACTGGTCGTGGGCACGTGGACCGTGATCAGCCCGGAGGCGTTCCCCGAGCCGACCGTGTGGTCGTACTTCGGGATGGGCTACCTGTTCATCCCGGTGATCCTTCCGATCACCGGGATGCTGTGGCTCCGCGGGAGGCGTTGAACCGGGCGGCTGCGGGGCCGGTCCGCGCCGGGACCCCGGACCGCCACGCGCGCCGTGCGGTCCGATGGCGCCCGGCCGATCGCCCGACGAGGGGCTACGCGCTGACTGCGAAGTCGGTCGGGTCCTTGGCTTCCTTCTCCAGGATCACCAGGCGCACGCCGTCCGAGGCGGTGCGGCCGCCGACCTGGGTGTAGCCCGCCTTGCGGTAGAGCCTCAGGTTGGACTCGCTCTTGTGGCCGGTGTGCAGGCGGAAGCGGGTGGTGGCGCCGCCGCCCGAGAGGGCCTCTTCCACGGCGCGCAGCAGCCGGCCGCCGAGGCCGTGGCCCTGCAGGCGGGGGTGGACGCAGAGCTTCGCGATCCTGCCGGTGCCGTCCTCGTCGACGGTGCCGCGGACCGTGCCGACCACCTCGTCGCCGAGACGGGCCACCAGGACGGTGTCCGTCGCCAGCTCCCCCTTGAGGGATTCCAGGGACTGGGTGAGCGGCTGGATGAGGTAGTTGCCGTACAGCTCGGCCTCGCTCTGGAAGGCCAGGTACTGCAGTTTGAAGATCTGCTCGGCATCCTCGGCAGCCGCCGCCGAAATGGTCACGCTCATGCCCATGTGCGCATGCCTCCCGCTCACCTGGTAGCCCGATGGTCTACCGCTCCTTTCCCCACAGGCCAGGAGCCGCAACCTCTGCAGCCAGCATTCTGCGCAGACATCCCAGGCAACGGGAACGGACGGGCCCTAAACTTCCTTGTGAGATACCCAACTCTCCTGCGATTTCACGGTAGGTGAGGTCCCTGGGCGAAAGAAGTGCGCTCATCAGCTCGGGGCACCGTCCGGGCAATCGGGCGACGGCCGACCGCAGTACCCGGTTCTCCTCCCCGTGCAGCAGGGCGTCCTCCGGTCCGCCGGCGGCGGGTGAACCCTGCGGACGGCCGTAGGGGATCTCGCGGCGGGCGCGGCGCCGGGCGCGGCGGGCCTCGGCGCGCACCGCCCGGCGGAGCCAGCGGGCCGGCTCGGCGGGCCCGGGGGCGCGTCCCCCCTGTTCCAGCAGCCTGACCCAGACGGCCTGTTCCAGGTCGGCCGCGTCCACTCCGGTGCCCGGCGCCTCCGCGGCCGCCTCGGCGGAGAGCAGCGGGCCCAGTTCGTTCAGCAGGTCCATGCCGGGCGGGACGAGTGGGGCGGGGGCCGGGGGGGGGCCCCCCCCCCCCGCCCCCCCCGGCGGGGGGGGGCGCCGCCCCGGCGGGGGGGGGGGGGGGCCGCCCGGCCCCGGGGGGGGGGGGGGCGCCCCGGGGGGGGGGGCG